>CBFIGU010000049.1:0-18103 GCA_965662165.1 Psychroflexus sp. | reverse complement strand
AAAATCAATAAAGCTTTTACTTAACTATATTAAATCAATTTTCAATTGAAAACAGCAATCATTCTTCTCAACTTTAACTCTTACCAAGATACATTTGAATGTGTTGAGAGCATCCTAAATTCTAACGAATCAGATTATCATATCTATGTAGTTGACAATGCATCTCAAGATGACTCTTTAACTCGATTGAATAATAACTTTCAAGAAGAAAATAAGGTAAGCTTTTTGACATCAAAAGAAAACTTAGGCTTTTCTGGGGGATGTAATGTGGGAATAAATGAAGCACTAAAGCAATGGTTTAAATATGTGTTACTTTTAAATAACGATACTATCGTGACTGACTCTTTTCTGTCAGAAATGATAAGCATAGCCAAAAAAGACACTAAAGTAGGAATTGTTGGAGGTAAAACTTTATTTAATGATGACAGAAAATCCATTTGGGATGCCGGAGGCTACATTTGTGAGAAATCGTACCGAGGGATTCGAAGGGGCGAAAATCATCCCGACATTAATGAGGTGAATGAAGTCGGCTTTATAACCTGCTGCTTAGCTTTAGTGAAAGCAGAAGTCTTTCATAAAATAGGCTTGCTTCCAAATGCTTACTTTTTTGGATCGGAAGAATGGGAGTTTTCATTACGTGCTCAAAGAGCAGGTTTTAAATTAATGTATACGCCAAAATCCATTATTTATCATAAAGTAGGTCGTTCCCATGACCATACTTCTGCGAAAATGCTGTACAATACCTACAGAAACCGTATTTTATTTGTCAAAAGAAATTATAGTAAATTTAGATATATTTATTTTATGTATTTGTTTTTAGGAGTGAAGCTCTTTCAGAAAATTATAAATAAAGGGCAGCTAAAACCATTTCCATTTAAGCAAGCTTTTTTTATACTAAAAGAAACACTGAAGGATAGTAGAAAATACGACCAAGTTACTAAAGCACATTGGGCAAAATTTTAGTATACTATGGAAATTGTAAAAAAACTTAAAAAAAATTATTTAAATTATAAGCTAAGGCAGCATAAAGACCCAAATCCTGTGATACAAGTTAATGGGCAAGATGTTATATTTGTTCATATACTCAAAACAGCGGGTACAAGTGTTATCAATGCCATAGGCCAAGAGTTTAAGTTACATTTGCCTGTAACTGAAATCATAAGACGTGTAGGTAGAAAAAGTTTTGATAAATCATTTAAGTTTTCATTTGTAAGGAATCCTTGGGATAAAGTTTATTCACATTATAAGTATAATACTAGAACCAATCAACATCAAATGAAAGCCAAGCCAATAGATTTCAATTTATGGGTAAAAAAATGTTTTGGTAAAGAGAAAGATTATTTTTATTACCATAGACAAATACAATTTACAGATCAATTAACTTGGTTGAAGAATAACAAAGGGGAGATTGCTGTTGATTTTATAGGTAAATTTGAAAATATAAACGAAGATTTTAGTATTATTCAAAAAAAGCTAAACTTAAATGAAGGATTACCACACCTTAATAAAACCCAAAAAGTAAGTTATAGAAAACAATATAACCAAGAATCTTGCGAACTTATAGCTAAAGCTTTTAAAGCAGATATAAGCTATTTCAACTATTCTTTTTAATAATGAAGCCAATTTATTTTGAAATCCCTTACAATGGTGTTAAAGTTTCTAAAGCTAAGTTTATTATACCATCATGTACTTTGCCAGCGAAAGACTGGTTACTGCATAACCAAATTGATACAAAAAGTAAGGATACAGAAATTGTAGTTTTTATAAGAAACCCTTTTGAGCGTGTAATATTGCAATATAAACACCAACTAAAACACAGACCAGCATTACGCCAATATCCCATATCTTTTCAAGAATGGTGTAAAGTAAGTTTTCAAGACACTAGGGTTGATAAATTTATGCAGAACAATCCTAAAGATTTTTTGCCGCAAAAAAAGTGGATCGAAGAATTTGAAAGTAAAAACCTTAGTATTCATGTACTCAATAAAAAATGTAATATAGAGGGTGTTAAGTTTGCAAGTATAAGCATTAAAGACTTTTACGATGAAGAGACAAGAAACCTAATCACATCTTGGTATATGGAAGACTTTACGCTAATTGATGAAAGCTAATAAAACTTTACTCATTTTCGCGTATGACTTCCCACCATCTTCTGGTGGTATTTCCCGTTTGTGTTATGAAATTGCCCTTGGTCAACAGCCTTACTTTGATAAAATAGTGGTCTTGACAAGAAAAAAAGAAGGTGAACATAAACCGTCTAAAAAAGCAAATTTTAAATTAATAGAATTACCCGCTGAGCGTATAAAATGCGAATTGAAAGCAATAGATATTTTAAAAGGCTTCGATAAATCATCAACCATCATTTTATGTAGTTTGTGGTATCCAGAAGCATTTTTGGCTTTACTAAGTGGACATAAAAATGTGTACAGTTTAGCACATGGAGCAGAATTACAAGCAGGAAATTCTAAATTCAGAAAGCATTTATGGCATGCAGTATTTGCTAAATATGTATTACAACAGGTAAAAAAAATCATAAGCAATAGTCACTATACCAAAAAATTGGCTCTAAAGATATCGCCAAAAGCGAATTGCGAAGCCTTACCTTTAGGGGTAGACATTAATCAGTTTAAACCTTTAGATTTAAAAAAGGAAGAAAATCAATTTACTATAGGAAGTTTATCTCGTATACATCAGTTCAAGGGGTATGATCAAGTTTTAGATTCCATACTTAAGCTACCAAAAGCCATACAAGAAAACATCAGTTGGAAAATTGGTGGCACAGGGCCATATTTAAGTGAATTTAAACATAAACTTAATCGATCAGACATTCAATTTGATATTGAATTTTTAGGTTTTATACCCGATGAAAGCTTAGCAAAATTTTATAACCAATTGGACGTATTTGTTTTATTCACACAAGATATTTCAACCCAAAACTCGGTAGAAGGTTTTGGCTTGGTGTTTTTAGAAGCGCAGGCTTGTGGTATTCCAACAATTGGAACCAATACAGGAGGTATTCCTGATGCTATAGAACAAAATAACGGTGGTTGGTTGTTTGAACAGGATGATATAGATGGCTTGGCAAATCAAATTCAACTTCTTTATAAGGATGAATCTTTACTAAAACAACAATCAGTTTTAGCCAGAAAACGCTGTGAAGAAAAGGCATCATGGCAAACGTATAACCAACATCTAAAACAGTTGATATATTGATTCCAGTAGAAATCTATAAACCGGTTTATTTTGTTTTACTTACGGTATTGTTAGTTGCTATTTTTTTACCCAGTTACCTTAATAAATCAATAGATGCGGTAAAATCCACATCGCATAAATTTGTTTTGATAGCACTCTTGGTGTTAACCATTGCATTTATCGGCTTTAGAGATCCCAATGGATCAGGTAAATATTTAGGTGATACCAAGTCTTATACCAGAACATTTGAAGCGGTGAAATATGGCTATCAAACGGAATTTAGTAGAGATTATGGTTTTTACTATTTTATGAAATTATTTTCAGGGTCTTTAGATGTAGTCAGCTTTTATGTTGTTTGTGCTTTTATTTATGTGTTATTGCCTTATTTTACTTTTAAAAAATGGTTAGGTGGTCTTAGCTTATATCTTTTAATTGCGTACGTTACAGCTTTTTCTTTTTTACCTTTTGGTATTAATGGTTTACGAAATGGTCTTGCCAGTGCTATTTTTATTTTCGGTTTAGGTTTTTATAATAAAAAATGGTTAATGTTTTTTATTCTTATTTTAAGCACTACTTTTCATAAAGGAATGCTACTTCCGTTTTTCGCGTTAACTTTAAGTTACATAATTAAAAATCCTAAGCATGTTTTATATATATGGTTATTATCTATTCCTTTAAGTTTAGGATTAAGTAAAAATTTTGAAGAAATTACACTTGCTTTATTTGAGAGTCAATCAATAGTAAAAGATGATAGAGCACTGACATATTTTTCAGAAGAATCTGAAATTGTCAAGGTGTCTGGGGTGTTTAGAGTAGACTTTATTTTATACTCTTCTGTAGCTGTCCTGATAGGTTATTCGGCTATTGTAAAAAAAGGTCTAGAAAATGTGCTTTATAAAAAAATATGGATAATGTATACCATTTCAAATGCAATTTGGATATTACTAATTTATGCTCCATATACAAATAGAATAGCATATTTGTCTTGGTTTATTATGCCAGTTATATTAGTGATACCCTTTATCAATTATTTTAACTTGAATATTAAAAAAATAAAGCTTAAGCTTTTTTATATAATGTTTGGAACATTGGCTTTTACACTAATAATGGAATTGATATGAAAAAAATAGGAGTAGTAATTCCAGTTTACAATGGTGAAAATTCTATTGAAAAATCTATAGTATCACTTTTAAAACAAACATTTGATAATTGGATTGCAATAATTATTAACGATGGATCTACGGACTCCACAAAGTCTATACTTGAAGAATATAAAGATGATGATCGATTTTGTATAATACATTTTGCTATAAATAAAGGAAGACCTTTTGCAAGACAAAAAGGCTTAGAAATTGTAAAAGGCTTGAACTTAGAATATATGTGTATGCTTGATGCTGATGATTGGTATTATCCTGAAAAGCTTTCTACCCAATATAGTTTAATGGAGAATAACAAAAACCTTACTCTTTTAAGTTCAGGTATTATAATTACGAATAAATTTGGTGATGCAGAAGTTGTTCAATTACTAGATATAAATTCAATTGATGATTTAATTTATTTTAAATGTAATTCATTTAGTGAATACATTCCAGTTCCACACGCTTCAAGCATTTTAAGGGTGAGTGATTTAGATGATAGCAAATACGATAAAAGATTAAGTTTAGGTCAAGATCAAGATTTTATGCTTAATACTTTGATTGGTAGGGAGTATGCAATGCTAAATAAACCTCTTTATGTGTATAATCTTGGAGATTCTATGAGTTTTAAAAAATATTATAAAGGTCAACTTTCAAATTTAATTGTTTTAAGTAAGTATGTAAAAAAGAGTAGCTTAAATTATCTAAGTAAGTATGCAGTTGTTTACTTAAAAATTAGTGTGGCAGCTATATTGTTTCTTTTTAATAAATCAAGATATTTAATTTCACTAAGGGGAAAAAAGCCGAACAAAGTTGAACTTGATAATTTTAATAACCATCACCAAGTTCTATCTGAATCTCTATGAAAATACTTCACTTAATTAAAACTAGCGAAGGAGCTACTTGGGCAATACGTTTATTAGAATCTATTAAAGAAAAGTATCCTGATATTTCCTTTAGTGTCCTAATACCTAAAGGAGGAAAGCACTTTGAAGAGTATTTTTCGATTTGTGATGAAGTAATTGAATTTGATTTTCATATTGATAAAAAACTTTTTAAAAGAGGTTTAAAATTAAAAGAGTACGTTGAAGAGATAAAACCAAATGTAATTCATAGTTGGTTTACACAGACGACTCTATATGCGAGATTGTTTCTTCGGGACTCGAAAATACCACGTATTTTTCAGGTAGTAGGACCTGCTCATTTAGAAAATAATTTATTCAAGTTTGGTGATATTAAAAGTGCTCAAGAAAATGATTATTGGATTGCCACTTCTAAGTATATATATGATAAATACATCCATGGTGGAATAGATGCTATGAAAGTGCTTTTGAACTACGCGTTTATAGATGTTCAAAAACTTTTAGATTCAAAACTAGAAATAGAAAAAGCTCCAATTGACTATAAAAAGAAATTTAACCTTAAACCAAATACCAAAGTAATAGGTACGGCATCTTATATTTACCCGCCAAAATTTTACGAGAAAAATGGTATAAAAGGGCACGAGTTTCTGTTAGATGCTTTTGAGATAATTTTACGTAAACGAGATGATGTGATTTTGATTATTGCAGGTTCTACATTTGGGAATAATTCGACTTACGAGAAAAAACTAAAAGATAAAGCTAATAAAATTAGCACTGATAAGATATACTTTACAGGAAAGTATCAAAATGTTTATGAAGTAATTTCCAATTTTGATGTATTTGTTTATTTATCTAAGTCAGAAAACTTGGGAGGTGTTTATGAAAGTTTACTTTTTGAAGTACCAACAGTGTCATCAAATAAGGGAGCTTTACCTGAATTAGTTATAAACAATAAGTCAGGGTTTAATGTAGAGCCATCTGATAAAGTAAATTTAGTTGATAAAATTAATTTTGTTTTAAATTCAGATTGTTCAGATTATAAAAAATATGGAAAGGAAATTGTTCTTAATACCTTTAGAAAGCAAGAAATTGTTAAAAAAACATATGATTTTTATAAATTAATTGTTTCTTCATAAAGTAAAATTACTTTATTATATACTTTAAATGCTGACAGATAAAATTATTAAATACAAGTTTCTCCCTTCAGGAGTTATAGCAACTATTGATTCAATTTTAATAATTTTAGGTTTTATCCTTTCAGAATTAATTTTAAACGTATCAGTAGAGTTAGTTCCATTAGCATTTAAGGATTTAGTTATAAAACTAGTCTTTGTTCTAGGCACTTCGCTAACTTTTCTTTTACTCTTAAAAGTTAACCAGCAAATTATTAGATTCACTATGGGCTTAGATATAGTTTATATTGGATTAAGTTTTTTTTTAGCGTCTTTAGCAACTTTTGCAATCGCTTTTTTTTACACTGAATTTTCTAGGCCTTTATTTGTTAAAAGAGAAATTCTTTTAATTTACATAGTGTGTTTTGCTTTGTTAGTTTTTTTTAGAACCATAGTTAGAGAACTTTTTGCATACTCTAACCATGTAAGTTCAAATAAGATAAATCAACATAAAAAGAGAATCTATGTAGTAGGTTGTTCGCTCCAGTCTATTTCACTTGCTGAAGCGTTAACAACAGATAATAATTATCAATTTACAGTTGATGGTTTTATTTCTTCGTCTGTTTCAAGAAAAAACAAAGTTTATGGAAAAAAAGTAATTTCATCAGAGACCTTTATCAAAATACTTGAAGATACATCTAAAGAAAAACCCTATGGAATTGCTTTTACCAGCAGTATAATCAAAGCGAAATACGACAATTTAGTAAATCAGGCATTAAAGCACAAACTGAAAGTATTTATAACTCCAAGTATAGAGGAAAAAGATAAAAAGCCTGAAAAAAATAAAATCAAGCAAATCAATATAGAAGATTTATTAAATAGGCCTGCAATTCAGATTGAAAACTCTGAAGTTAGTAAGTATGTTTATAAAAAAATAATCTTAATAACAGGAGCAGCAGGTTCAATAGGTTCAGAAATTTGTAGACAGTTAGCAAGACTTAATCCCAAGAAACTTATTATTGTTGATTTTGCTGAAAGCCCTTTATACAATCTTGAAAACGAATTAATACAACTCAATGATTCAATTGAAGTTTCTTCAGTTTTGATAGATATAAGAAAGTCCAATTTTGTTGATGAAATGTTTCATGAAAATAAAATTGATGTGGTATATCATGCCGCTGCTTTAAAGCATGTACCACTAATGGAAAAATTCCCTAAACAGTCTATATTGACAAATGTTTTAGGAACCATAAATATCGCACAAGCTTCTCTTGAAAATGAAGTTTCTAAGTTCGTGTTTGTGTCTACCGATAAAGCGGTAAACCCAACAAATGTAATGGGAGCAACAAAAAGGGCTAGTGAAATATACCTAAAGTATTTAAATGAAAAAAAGCCTTCCACAAAGTTTGTTGTCACAAGGTTTGGAAATGTACTTGGCTCAAATGGATCAGTAGTACCACATTTTGAAAAGCAGATAGCCGCAGGTGGGCCTGTAACTGTTACTCATAGGGATATAATCAGGTATTTTATGACAATTCCTGAAGCTTGTCAGCTAGTTTTACAAGCAGGAGCAATGGCAAGTGGAGGAGAGATATTCATATTCGATATGGGTAAATTAGTTAAGATTTTTGATTTAGCTAAACGTATGATATGGCTTAGCGGTTTAGAACCCAATGTAGATATTCAAATTAAAATTACAGGTTTAAGACCAGGAGAAAAACTCTATGAAGAATTATTAACTAATGAAACCATTAATCTTGCAACATATCATCCTAAAATAAAGGTTTTAAAAGAACTAGGTTTCGTTTTTCCTGATAAGATAGACGATTATTTTTCTGAAATCGTGAAAGTAGAAAAATATACAGACGAAGAATTAGTGAAGCTATTAAAAAAAATTGTTCCAGAATACAAAAGTAAAAATTCGATTTACGAAAAGTTAGATTTATCATAAAGCACTTAGCAATAGAATTAATTCAAACACTAAGAGAGAAGTAACTAACCTAAAAAAACAAACGCTAAATGATTACCACTTAGTAGAATCAAAAAGTAGTCTGACAAGCTTTTTTGGTAATGTTTAGGTGGTTACTAAAGAAATAAGGTGTAAATCCTAAAAATTGATTTAACTAGCATTGGATAAAAGATAGACAAGTAGTGTTATATTTATTTAAGCATCTTTCAATTACACGATTCAATAGCCACCAACAGTAAAATGTACAAAACAATCATAAAACCAATTTTTGACTTTTTTATTGCACTAATTGGTTTATTACTTCTCAGTCCAATTTTCATATTCACAACTGTTGCTCTATCGTTTGCCAATAAGGGTAAGCCTTTCTTTTTTCAAAGACGGCCAGGTAAAAAAGAGAGAATCTTCACTATCATGAAGTTTAAAACTATGATTGATTTAAAAGATCAAAATGGTAATTTACTGCCAGATGCTGAACGCTTAACGGTAGTTGGTAAATTAGTAAGGAAGACTTCTTTAGATGAAATTCCTCAACTTATTAATGTTTTAAAAGGTGATATGAGTCTAATAGGGCCAAGGCCTTTGCTGCCAGAATATTTACCTTTATATAGTCAAGAACAAAAAAAAAGACACGATGTCAAACCAGGCATTACAGGTTGGGCACAGGTGAATGGGAGAAATGCTATAAGTTGGGATGATAAGTTTAAATTAGATGTTGAATATGTCAATAGGCAGAGCTTTGTTTTTGATATAAAGATATTTTTCATGACTATTAAGAAAATCTTTATATCAGAAGGCATAAATCAAGAAGGTCAAGCAACCGCTACAAAATTTGAAGGGAATTAAATGAAAAAAATCAATTTGTTTGGTGCAAGTGGTCATGCTAAAGTGATAGTAGACCTTCTGTTGAAAAATGATATTGTTGTCGGCTATGTTTTTGATGATAATCCAAACATTAAAAGTTTTTTGGGAAGGGATGTGATTTCAAACTATAGCACTAATCTACTAAATTCTTATCCGTTAATTGTTAGCATTGGAGATAATCAAATTAGAAAAAAAATAGTAGAAAAATTAGAAGTAAAACATGTCCCGCCACTAATTCATCCAAGCGCAATAGTATCTCCTAATGCTAAAATTGGTAAGGGCACGGTGATAATGCCTAATGCTGTCATTAATTCTGGTTCTGATATAGGAAAAAATTGTATTATTAATTCAGGTGCAATTGTGGAGCATGATTGTATTATAAAAGATTATGTCCATGTTTCTCCAAATGTTTCTTTAGCTGGTAATGTTGTAATTGGTAAGGGGGCTCACATTGGTATAGGCTCAACAGTAATTCAGGGTTTAAGCATAGGTAAATGGTCAGTTGTCGGTGCAGGAGCAGTAGTTACAAAATCAATTCCACCCAACTGTACTGCAGTAGGCATTCCTGCAAAACCCATTAAGTTTCATTAGATTTTAATTAATACCTAAACACAGAGCCCGATTTGAAATTTCAAATCGGGCTCTGTGTTTTATAAAGTTAATTTGTAGATTATTCTTCTTTTTGATTGATTTTTCTAATACCGTAAATACCACCAGCAATAAGGCTTAATAATATAAATGAGTTGATTGGTATTTCATCATTTACATCATCCCCAAAACCTGCACCTCCACCTGGATCTGGTGGTCCACCTAAACCTTGACTAATAGCACTTAAAGGAGAAAGCAAACACAATAATAAAAGACTATTGATAATATTTATTTTGAATTTTTTACTCATTTTCATTTATAATAAAATTGGCAACTGTCAACTATACCTTAATTTTGGATTTAGTTCACCTGCAAATATATAATACATTTGCTAAGAATGAACATTTTAGGTGTAGAATTTTTTATAATTCATATATACTCAAAATTAACTACACATCTATATATACGAAAGAATAGGTGTGATGGTTTAGTCTACAAAATTGTTTTTTATCATGTATTCTGCGATTTGAATAGTATTCGTTGCCGCTCCTTTTCTTAAATTATCAGCTACAATCCATAAGTTTATTGCATTTTTTCTGCTAAAGTCTCTTCTAATTCTTCCAACAAAAACATCGTCTTTTCCTTCTGCGTAAATAGGCATAGGATACAGGTTTACTTCTACTTGATCTTGGACTACAAGCCCTTCTGATTCTTTAAGTAACTTTTTAACTTCTTTTATTTCAAATGAATTTTTTAATTCTAAATTAACCGACTCACTATGTCCCCCAACAACAGGAATTCTAACCGCAGTTGCAACTACCTGAAGATTGTTGTCTCCAAGTATTTTTTTGCTTTCGTTGGTTAGTTTCATTTCTTCTTTTGTGTAATCATTATCCAAAAAAACATCACAATGTGGAATCGCGTTTCTGTGAATAGGGTATGGATAAGCCATCTCTCCGTCACGATGCATATATTCATTTTCTAATTGTTGTACTGCTTTACTACCTGTTCCGGTTATGGATTGGTAGGTAGAAACAATAGCACGTTCTATAATATATTTTTTATGAATAGGATAAAGAGCCATTAACAACTGAATAGTTGAACAGTTTGGATTAGCTATTATGTAGTCTTCTTTAGTAAGCTCATGTGCATTAATCTCAGGGATAATCAATTTTTTATGAGCATCCATTCGCCAAGCTGAAGAATTATCTATAACCCTAGTGCCTATTTCAGCAAATTTTGGAGCCCATTCTAATGAGGTTTCTCCACCAGCAGAAAATAGCGCAATTGTTGGTTTTAGAGCTAGCGCAGTCGCTAAGCCAACTACTTTTATCTTTTGACCTTTAAATTCTATTTCTTTACCAACCGATTTCTCTGAAGCTACCGGAATTAATTCTGTTAACGGAAAATTTCGCTCCTCTAAAACTTTTAGCATTATTTGACCTACCATACCGGTAGCACCTACAACAGCAACTTTCATAGTTTTTTTATCTTCAAAATTAAGTGTGCAAAAGTAACTTATTTTGTGGCTTTGTGTTTTTATTTTAGATATGATTAATAGATTTAAGTTTATTAAATAAATAAATCTAAACTCATAATGATCCTAAGAACTAAAAGATTAAAAACTACTATTTATCTTTCAAAATAGGTTTCCAATTCTTTTAATGTGGCTTCATTGGTTGCCATATCTTTTACAATTTCGCCTTTATCTATTACTACAATTCGTTCACAAACATCTGTAACATGTAATAAATCATGGCTAGAAACTAAAATACTAACTCCTTTTTGTTGACTTAATTCCTTGAGTATTTTTTTGAGTCTAATTTGTGTAGTCGGGTCTAAGTTGGCAAAAGGCTCATCTAATATAATTATTTCTGGATTACCAATTAAAGCGGCAACAATTCCTGCTTTTTTCTGATTTCCTTTAGATAAATCTCGTAGATATTTTTTTTGGTTTAAAATTTCGCCATGAAAAAAGTCTTCAAATTGCGCTAGTAAAGCATCTACATCGGCTTTAGACTGTTTTCTTAAGTCGCCAATAAAATAGAAATATTCTTCTGGAGTTAAATAGCCAATTAAAAAACTTTCATCTATAAAAGACGATGTAAAGGGTTTCCAATCTTCACTTTTATGTACAGCAATTCCATTATTAGTTATGTCTCCAGTGCTGGGCTGAATTAAATCTAGCAATAAGCTAAATAACGTGGTTTTACCAGCACCGTTATTTCCTACAAGTCCAAAACTTTGTCCTTTTGGAATGTTTAAACTTTCTACATTTAAAACGGTATTCCCGTTATAAACTTTGCTAATTTGGTTAATTTCTATCATTTTTTCTTTTTTTTGGCTTAGGGATGGAAGCTTTGTTGGAGCTCTTGCCTAAAGCTGATTTAGGCAAAGCGACTGCTGAGAGCCCGACCCCGCTTTAAAGCGGGGGAAGCCCCAAATTAAACTTATTATTTTTCTGCAAATGCTGCTATGGTTTTATATTTTCCTTTTTGGTATGTTTTTTCAATAAATTGTAAAAAGAACTTGGTGAAAATAAGTCCTAAAATTCCACTTAAGGCTAAAGCAATGATTCCAGCTTTAAATCCGAAAAAGTAATAAGGTACGATAAATATGGCATAAGGTCCTAACATTTTTGGAATGGAAACAAGTAGTTGCGTGGCATTAAAACCCTGCGTGTTTCCAAAAGCACTTGCTTTAGTGTTTAAATCTACAGGAACACGATTTAGTGCTCCACCAAATAAGGTGATAAATGAATTTAAACCAATGTTGAATAAAGCTGCTGCTGAAATCATAGCAAAAATTTTCATCCCAAAATAAATATACGGGATACTTAGAATGTAGGAGATAACCACACCTACTACCATAAGAGACCATTTCGATTTCAAATATTGATAGTAAGGTATGTTTTGACTCATCATAAGTTTATAATATCCGCTGTCCCAAGATGGAACATACTGCCCAAACGTAATGAGGAAGCCGCCTGTAATAAATATAGAAGCAAAAGAAGTCATGAACAAGTTGTCTTTATAAATATCGAAGGTAAAAAAGAATAAGCCGTAAAATAAAAAGATAAACGAAGTTAAAAGTACTTGTTTAGGTCGTTTGTTTCTCCAAATCATACGTACATCATTCTTTAAGAATGGTGCTACATCTCCAAATTGGTCTATGAAACTTAGATCTTTGGTTTCAACTTTTTCTACTTTTTTACGGATTATTCCATCTAAGTAAAACTGTTTTGCTAGCAAGTTGTAGTTAGATTTATAAAGGAAATAGGCAAGTACTAAGGGAACCACAACTAGATATGGAATTTCATAAAAGGCATAAAAAATACGTTCTGATATGCTAGTAAAAGAAATAACACCATAATTATTGAGTAAAACTGAAAGTATAGCAAGGCTTGCAATGATATAAAAGTAAGTATTATTTTTATTAATCAAGAAATTTATAAAGTTGATGCATAACACAATTCCAGCTAAACTAACAAGCCAAGCGATTACTTGTAGTGGCGGGTACCCAAAATACAATAAGGCGGCAGAGAAAGGAGCTAGAAATAAAATTCCTATTAAATTGAAAAAAGAAAATATAGTCTTATTCAACAAAAACTGAATAACCTTATTTCTTTTTACAGGAATGCTCATCATTGGTTTTATATCCATTACTGGAAGTTGCTGTAAAAAAAACCGAAAAGCTAATTCGCCTAAAACCCAGTATAACAGAAATTGATTTAAAGAGATTAATGGGTCTACATCTGGTATTGCTTTTTGAAGAATTTTAAAACCAAATGCTCCTAAGAAAATGGCGAGACCACCGAAATACAGCGCACCGATAATCATTAAAATTTTTACGACTAATCCTTTAGTAAAAGCTGCCGAACGTGTAAATTTTTTCCACTCTAGCGAGATAAATGTCTTTGTCATAGAAAATTAGTTTAGCTACTATTTTTTATATTGGTATAATGTCTTTTTACTTTGTTACAATCATTTGAATTTTTTTTCAATTTTTTTGGACTGTGACTTCTACTTAAAACCATTTTTTTTGTTTAAAATAAAACATCATGGCTACCAACATAAAAAGGAAGATTCCCATGATGATATAGTAACCGTACTTCCAAGAGAGTTCTGGCATATTTTCAAAATTCATACCGTAAACCCCTGCTATAAAAGTAAGCGGAATAAAAATAGTCGAAACAACCGTAAGCGTTTTCATAACCTGATTCATGCGGTGACTTTGGATAGAGAAAAATAAATTAATGTTAGCTTCTAAGCTAATTTTAGCTTCTTCAGTATCATCTAATAAATTTCTACAATATTCTTTTATGTCTTTAAAGTATTTTAAGTTGCTTTCTTCAATAAATGGATTTACATGTATTTCTATATGATTACAAAATTCTTTAATAGGAAATATGGCTTTTCTTATGGCTTGTACTTTCTTTTTTTGGTACTCAATTTTCTTCAACAAATTGGGAGATGGGTCTGTGCTAACATCCATTAATTGAAAATTCTCAACTTCTTCTTGTAACTTTCCAATCAGCAAATCATATTCGGTTAAAATAGCTTCTAACATTAAAAACAACAAGTAATCTGCTCCGCGTTCTCGAATAATCCCCTTGTTTAGCCTAATTCTAGACCGTAAATGTTGAAAGTGGTCTCTCTTTTTTTCTTGAAAGCTTACTAAAAAGTCCTTTCCTAAGACAAAACTGATTTGCTCAGTACTTAAATCATTTTCTTCTTCAATAAACTTCGATTTTATATTGAAATAAAAATAATGATCAAACTCATGGAATTTAGGTCGTTGATGTATGTCGAATATATCTTGAATGCTTAAATGATGCAATTGTAACTTTTCAGCAACTTTAATTACCTTGTCGGTATCTTGTATGCCGTGTAGGTTAAGCCATGAGATGTTATTTTGTTTTGGGAAAATATGAATTTCTTCAACGTTAAAATGAGCTATTTCTGAAAAAGAATCCTGATTATAAAAAAAAGCTTGTGCTTCTGTAGCTTGGTAATCTTGTTTCTTAGTTGAAGCATATTCAGTAGGATCAACCTTTGTTTTTCTTTTTAAAGGAATTCTCATGGATTTTCTTTCCCGAAAAATACTGAATTTTAGTTTATTTTTGAAGTTGAAAAGTAGAATTCATTTATATGCAAATTCAATTTAAGGCTAAACTGAAAAATTTAAACGGATCAGATCTTGTTTTTTCGAATGAGAATTTAGCGGGTGAACCACATTTGCTATTGTTTTACCATACGCATTGCTTAGGTTGTACTGGTAGAGCTATCCCCTTGGCTTACGAATTTCAGAAACAATATTCAACATTAAAAGTTTTGTTGATTCATGCTAACTTGGGTGTTCATCAACTTCAACAACAAGAAATACTAAGTGTATTTGTAGACGGAAAAAGTCCATTACCTATTTATGTAGATGAAAATGCATCTTTATATAAACAATTTAATGCAGAAGGTACTCCACATTGGATTTTCTTAAATGAAAAGGGTGAAGTTGAAAATTCAATCTTTGGTTCGCAAGCCAATGCGCAAAACCGATTGATGTACAGTTTAGATGGCTTAAATTAATTTTAAGTATAGTCCAATTAGTCCTTAGCTCTTAGCGCTTAGCTTATAGGTATTTGAACTTCCCTAAATAGCATTGACCGTTTTGGTTAATATACTAATTTACTTTTTTCATAATTCTATCGGACAATTATGAGCCTGAGGCTCTTCTTTTGGGTTAAAATCTTGGTGGCTCAATGCCACCTTGACTTTATAATTACCATCGGCATAAATAATCACCATCGGCCTTTTTTGGATATTCAAACTTAAAAAATAATTTTTAAACTCTTTTGGTGTTTTTCCTTTTAGACTATCATGCTGTCTTTTGGTATTGTAGTGTTCTACTGCTTTCTTTGTTTTAGCTTTTAAAGTTTTAAGATTATTGATATGCCATAGCTTTAAATACTCGTTTTTTATTGTGCCATTCACTCGCTCTGCAAAGGCATTATCTTGAGCTATTAATCCCATACTTAGTTTTATACCAGCATTTTTAAGCATTTTTTTGTAAGCATTACTGCCATATTGAGAACCACGGTCTGAGTGATGAATCATGTTTCTTGTATCTGAAGGATTAATCTGTTTTAAGGCCATCTTCAAAGCTTTTATGTTACTCTCTTTACGCATGTTATTGCTTACATTATAGCCTATTATCTCTCTAGTGTAGACATCTATTATGAAAACTATATAATAAAATTCATCTTCAATATCAAAATAAGTAATGTCACTTTGAAGTACTTGACTGGGTCTTGTAACCATCATTCCTTCAATTAAATTTGGATACTTTAAATGTGTTGGTGCAGTTGTTCTCCTGTAGTTTTTAATAGTTCGTATACGATAACCTAAGTCCATAAAAATCTCGCAAAACTTGTCTCTACCCATATATTTAGGTTTGAGTGTTTTGTACATTTTCTCAACCCCACAACCTGGGTGATCTTTTCGCATTATATCTGCTTGACTAATTGATTCCATAAGTTCGGTGTCAAAATTTAGTTGCCTTTGTCTTGCTTGATAAACAGATTGCTTACTAATATTCAAACAACGATAAAGTGCATTCAGACTATAATTTAGTTCTTCTTTGTGGTCTTGGAACCACCAGAGTGTGGGGTGTTTGAGTTTTTTTTGATGTCGATATCATATTCCTGTTTAGCTAACTCTATTATCTTTTCTAAATAGTCAATATTCATTTGTTTTTGACCTAGAGCTTGTTCTAAATCAGCTATGCGAGCTTGCATCTCATTAATTTTATTCATCTGACTATCTTTAAATTCAACAACTTTTACCGACTTCTTATTGTACTTCGAATACTTGTAAATCCAATTATAAATCGTTGGATTAGAAATATCGTAAATCTTTTCTAATTCGTAAACTGAATGCTTTCCTGATTCATAAAGTTTGACTATTCGAAGTCTAAAATTTTCTGAATAAATCTTTCGTGCTCCTAAACGCTTTCCGCTTTTTATCATCTTTTAAATGGTTTTTAAAACGGTCAACCTATATCAGGGAATGACATTGTCTCTAGAGTCTTTTTCGTCCTTTTGTCTTTTATCGTTTAGTCTTTAGTCCTGATTCTTGTTTCTTTGTTCTTTTGGTCTCCCAGACTCCATGAGCGAGGCGAATCTAACTACTTCTTCAACAATTTAGCCATATAAAAGCCATCGTGTCCGGTTTCGCTAACCAATACTTTTTCTTCTTTTGCTAATTGAAAATCGGCGCCTTCTTCACTAGCTAAAAACTGCTGTACTTGATTTTGATTTTCCATTGGTAAAATGGAACAAGTAGCATAAACCAAAGCACCACCTGACTTTAGCATTTTACTATAATCTTTCAATAGGTTTTGTTGTTTAGCTGTAATCTCTTCAATAAAGTCAGGCTGTAATTTCCATTTGGCATCTGGATTTCTCCTTAAAACCCCTAATCCAGTACAAGGTGCATCAATTAAAACTGCATCTGCTGAGTTATGGAGTTTTTTAATCACTTTTGTGGTGTCGATTAAACGGGTTTCAATATTATGGGCTCCAGCTCGTTTCGCTCTGCGTTTTAATTCTTTTAATTTTTGAGGAAATATATCTAAAGCAATTAATTGTCCTTTGTTTTCGGTAATTGCAGATAGATGTAATGTTTTGCCACCAGCTCCTGCGCAGGTATCAATTACGCGCATTCCTGGTTTTGGTGCTAAATATTTACTTACTTTTTGCGAAGAAGCATCTTGTACTTCAAACCAACCTTTTTCGAAAGATTGGGTAGAAAAAACGTTTGCACGATTCGTAAGCTGTAAAGCATCAGGAAAACCTTCTAAAAAGTTAGTTTCAATACCTTCTTTTTCAAGCTCTAGTTGCAATTTTGCTTTATTGGTTTGTAAAGTGTTTACCCTAAGTATTACAGGTGCTTGTTCATTTAAGGCAGCTATTTCTTTTTCCCAAATTTCTTTTCCTAATTGAGCTTCTCCTAATTCATCTAACCAATCGGGAATAGATTCTCTGTATTTTCTAATTTTACTGAGTTCATCAAACTTACCTTTTATGCGTCGAGTAGGCGTATCTTCAAACTGCTTCCATTCGGGTATTTCAATTCCGCGTAGCGTAGCCCAAACCGTAAATAGTCTAAAAAGATTTGTTCTAGAATAATGTTGATTAATGTCTGCTATTTCGCTGTATAAGCGTTTCCATCTTACAATATCGTAAGTGGTTTCGGCTATAAAGCTACGATCTCTCGCACCCCAGCGGGCATCGCGTTTTAAGGTTTTAGAAATTTCTTTGTCGGCGTAAGCTCCATTATTAAAAATGGAATCTAAAGTATCTACTACTGCAAATACTAGATTACGGTG
>CBFIGU010000048.1:0-18661 GCA_965662165.1 Psychroflexus sp. | reverse complement strand
CTAATAACTAACAAGTAAAAGTGAGTAATATTATAGTGTATGGTACATTTAAAAGAAATTAATTTCACGTTTATTGAAAGTCATACTTTATCAATAAGTTAGGGGTTTAAATAAAATGTTTAATTTAGTTGTTATAATCTGTCATTTATGAAGCTTAATTACAAATTAATACCCTTTTTATTATTGTTATGTTTTAATCTTGTAAAGGCTCAAAATCATTGGAAAGAATTCAATAATAAGCCTGTAAAAAAGACTACTTATTACAATACCAATCAAAGTTTAGATACAACATCTTATACCACTAAAACAGAACTTTACTATTATCCAAATGGACTTATAAAAATGAATGTTTTAAATCATCCTGAATATCAGATTTTTAGATATTATTTTTATGAAGACTTCAATCTAAAAAAAATTGTCGAAAAAGTTAAAGATAGTTATGGTAGTTTCTTTACTGTAGATGATGTCACTGAGACCCACGAAAATATCTTTCTAAAAAAGGCAAAGCGTTACCGATACGACTTCTTTACAGATGAAATCTTTGATGAAGAACAACAGGATTTGACATATACTTATAACCGTAAAAACAAATTGATACAAACTGTAATTAAAAATACAAGTAATGACGATTATGAATATTTTGAAGTAGAAAATAAATCTTATAAAAAAGATTTTGTTGATAAATCTGATTTCAAGGTTTTTAAGGTAAATGCTAATATAAATGACACCATCGTTGAGTACGTTAGTCAATCTAACTACACCATTTTATCAAAAAACAAAATAGGCCCTACCGCTTTTAAAATCATAAATAGTCAAGACACGATTTATCAAAAAGTCAATTACCAATTGTACTCTAAAAAAGAATTAAAAAATGAAGACTTTGATTATTTTCAAGTTAGTGACTTGTTGTCTTTTGATGTAAATGAATTGAAATCGAAAGACTTATCGGCTTCTGGCTTTGAACTGCTATTTGAATATTGTAAAGATGGATATACAGCAAATTCAGATATTGAAAATCAAGAAAATAGATTTGATATTTATAAAGAAGTTTTTTTTAATTATGTAGGAAAACTTTTTGATAACCAACAATTTGAAGAAGCATTTGAAGTAACAGACCGTCTATTGCAAAATCCTAATTATTTTAAAAATAGCATTCAATTAGCATTTAGTATTACAGCATTTAGAGTAACTTTTGACCATGAAATTTGGCAAGCATCAAAAAAATACGCCTATAAGACACTAAGTTTACTAGAGAATGAAAATAATAATAAGGTACTAGTAAAATTAATTCAGGCTCAACTTTGCGAAGTTCACATTATGCTTGAAGAAAAAGAAAAAGCTAAAAAAGTGCTCAGCGAATTAGAAGAATTCAAAATTAAAATAAAATCAGACCTAGAAGTATCACTTGCAAGTAAAGATCTTACTGAAAAAGTAGCAGAAGACCTTTTAACGTTCTATGATTATGACTTTCGACTAGCAAATCTCTATTTTTTATTAAATCAAAAACAAAAAGCTATTGAATTGCTTCAAGTGATCATTGATGAGACAATAAAAATTGATGAGGCAGGCTACTTTTTTATGAGAACTTACGAACTGAATGAAAATAGTAGATATTTACTTGATGAAATAAAACAAAGTGATGAATGACATTTACAATATCTAATAAAAATCTTGAAAATAAATAAAATAGGTTATTTACTTTATTCAATTTCATTCTATTTTTACCACTTAAATACAAGTATATCTAAATGAAAAATTATGATCTCGCGATTATTGGTGCTGGTCCTTCTGGAGCTAGTGCTGCATTTCACGCTGCTAAACAAGGATTAAACGTAGTCATCATAGAAAAAGAAAAATTACCACGTTACAAAACCTGCGGAGGTGGATTTGTTTTTCGTGGAAGAAGAAATATGCCTTTTGATGTTTCGAGCGCTGTAGAACGTGAGTTTTTTGATGTCGATATTCGCTTTGATGCTAAAAAATTAGCACTAAATACTGTTCGTAAAAATCCGATAATCAGCATGATTATGCGAGATGAATTTGATTATCTTATTGTACAAAAAGCTGAAGAATTAGGCGTAGAAGTGCTACAAGGTGAAAAACTTCTTGCTTTAGATTTTCAAAACGATTTCACTACATTAACCACTACCAATAAACAAATTCAGGCTAAATTCATTATCGCTGCCGACGGCGCTTTAAGTCCCACAGCAAAACTAGCAGGTTGGGAAGAAACCAGAATGATGTGTCCAGCACTAGAATACGAAATAAAAGTACCCAAAAAAGATTTTGAACGCCTTTCTAAATCAGCTAGATTTGATATTGATGTCGTGCCTTTTGGTTATGGTTGGAGTTTTCCTAAAAAAAATCACCTTTCTGTTGGTGTGGGTAATTTCACCAAATCAACTAAAAAAATCAACTTAAAAGAAAATTACCGTGATTACTTGAAAATTCTGGGAATAGAAACTGTTTTAGAAGAACAAGCACACGGCTTCATTATTCCAATTTCGCCAAGAAAAGATGGTTTTGTAAAACAAAATGTGTTTTTAATTGGCGATGCTGCAGGTTTTGCAGATCCGCTTACAGCCGAAGGAATTTCTAATGCCATTTATAGCGGAAAATTAGCCGCTAATGCTATAATTGAAAGTAATTTGAATTTAGCTGAAGCCGAAAAACTTTATTATGAGAAGTTGAATAAAAAGATGCTGCCTGAAATTGAATTAGGAGTGAAACTAGCTAATTTATTTTACGAAAACCGAACCCTACGCAATTTGTTGTTAAAGAAATTTGGACAACGTGCAGCAGAATATATGACAGACATTTTTATGGGAGATCGAACCTATCCACATAATTTTAAAGAAAAAGTAAAAAAGAAACTGAAAGTCTCCTTGTTTTAATCATAAAATGTTGGGCTAAAATAGAATTTGATTCCAATTTTTTATATGCTGTTCATTTTTTTAAATATCATTGTAATGTATTTAAATTCAGGATGAAAAGAGTAGTTATACTGTTGTGCTTACTTGCCAGTAATTATGTAATTGCTCAATTACCTATTAAAGATTATTTTGTTTTTAAAAAAAATTATGCATTAGACTATTCAACTATATTTAATTTTGACAGCCTTCCCAAAAATGAAGTATATCAGCTAGAATCTAAAGCAAAAAGCTACTTAAAAAAATTAGATGCTAAAAATGATCCCTATAAAGTAGCTTCAACATACCATTATTTATTTTATATAAATATAACATTAAAGCGAAATGATTCTGCTTTAACTTATTTGTACAAGACTTTGGAGCTACCAAAAGTTCAAGAATCAGTTGGAGAAATTGGTCTTCGTTGGGGAATTTTCTATATATATAAGTATGCTGAAAACTATTCAGGACAACTAGACCAGCTCAATCAACTTGAGCGACTAAGCAAGATATATGATGATGAAGAAATTGGTACTCAAAACCTGAATAAACACAGGGCCGATATTTTATTTACAGCAGGTTACTACGAAGATTCTAGAGATTATTATAATAGTTTTATTAATGATTCTTTAGCTTTTAACCCGCAAAAGTATGCTATTATAAATAACGATTTTGCTGAAGTTTATGCAGCATTAAGGTATCCAGATAGTGTAAAAAAATATAGGACTAGAGCATTTAAAGCCTTAAAATCTAAGCGAAAAAGCCCTTATAATCAGGCTTATGTGAGTTATATTGAAGATTTTATAAAACTACATGATTTTAATTATAATAAACAATTCAATGATAAGACTTTAAACTTTGGAAAAGCTTTTTTAAAAACGGCATCAAAATATTTTACTACAGAAATCCATACTTCCATATTTGCTAATCAGTTTCTAGCTAACTTTTTTTTTCATAAAAAAAATTACGAAACCGCATTATCTTATATTGAGAGAGCAATTTTTATTGGAGAAAAACGAACTTCGCTAAGGAAGAAAAAAGAATTGTATGTTTTTAAAAGTAGAATTTTAGATAAATTAGGGAGAGAGAGCCAAGCTACAGCAACATTAAACGATCTCGAAAAAATTTACAGAGATAATCAAGCTATCAATAAAAATTTAGATTTCATTAAATATCAAGTGAAACAGATTGAAGCTGATAAAAAAAATGCTGAATTAAAAGCAGAACAAAACCAGGCAAAATACCAATCTACCATTTACGTATCCATACTACTATCTCTAATAATTATCTTGATTATAGCTGCTTCTCTTCATGCACGCCACAAAAACAAAAAAATAAAACAAGCGCAGAGGGAAATTTCCAAAAAATTAGAAGAGAAAGAATTCTTTTTGAAGGAATTAAACCATCGTGTAAAAAATAACCTTTCACTTATTATTAGTCTTGTTCAATTTCAATCTATTGATATTGAAGATCAAATTTTTAAAGATAAACTCAAGCATTTAGAAAATAGAATCAACACCATATCCATTGCTCATGAGCAATTTATATATAAGGAAACTAATTCAGATGCTAAATTCTACGATATAGAATTGTACCTTACAAAAATTTGCAATGCTTTAGTAAATCTTTCTACTCGAAAAATTAAATGTGACTTTCATTTTGGATCACTGAATGTAAACATCGATACAGCTTTGCCAATTGGAATTTTAATAAACGAGTTAGTTTCAAATAGCATAGAACATGCAGATTTAGAAGCAAACTGTTTATTTTTGAAAATGGAATTGTCAACAGACAATCAACATATTTTCATTGAATATTCAGATTCTGGAATCGGATTTGAAAATAAAAAAAATTCTAAAAGCCTTGGTATGTTAATTATTGAAGGTATGATAGAACAATTAAAAGGAAGTTACACAAGAGAAAAATCTACTTATTCTATAAAACTGAGATATAAAAATTAGAAGACTACAATAGCTATGAAACGAATTTTAATTGTTGAAGATGAATTGCTTATTGCGAAACATATCAAGTTTCAATTAGAGCAGCATGGCTATAAATGTGTTGGGATTGCTTTAGATTATTCGGGTGCTTTAGAAATACTCAATAAAAAGCAAATAGACTTAGCTCTACTAGATATAAAAATATCTGGTCTAAAAGATGGAATAGATTTGGCTAAATATATAAATGCCAATTTTAATATTCCGTTTATGTTTATCACTTCATTTAATGATAAAACCAATCTTCAGAAAATAAAAATTACTAAACCAGTTGGCTATTTAAATAAACCAATAAATAATTCAACACTTATTACTAATCTTGATTTATTTTTCAATTCTTTAGATACACAAAAACAAACTAATTTCATCTTAGAAATAGGAACAAAATCCTACAAGATAGATTTTTCAAAATTGGTTTATATAGAAGCAGATCATGTTTATGTGAAATTACATTTTAAAGAGCATATAAAGACTTTAAGGTGTTCTCTTTCTTCCATTTTAAGCCTTGTAAATCATAAGGATTTAGTTCAAGTTAATAGAGGTATTGCAGTTAACCGGAACTTTGTAACCGAAGTAGGCAAAAATTACATCATGATACAAGATGTTAAAATCAATGTTTCGAAGTCTTATATAGTAAATACCAAAACAAGTTTCTTTGTTGAAAACTAAAATTCAGTTAGTATCTTTAATTATTTATAGTTTGGTTTTGTACAATTAAATTGTAGTAATTGTTGTTAATAACTTGGTGATTTTGTGAATTGTAGGTTTCTGTCTACAAATAATGCCGTTTCAGAACAAATTTTTGAAATTTATTAGTAGGCATTCTATATTTGTGTTGTATTTGTTACTCATCAAAGCGTAATATTAATTTCATCCCAAATGTCAATCGAAAATATTGACTAATTAACAAATCGCAACGAGTTAACTAGCCAAGTGCAAAAAGCAGCTACTTAAATATTGAAGTAGCTGCTTTTTTTATTTACTTTTTAAAATATTGTCTTAATCTAAATTATCAGGATTATAACCCATGTAAGCTTTCTCCGTTTCATTAAATTGAATATTAAAGCCTTCTAATTCTTTCAAGATGGGTTCATAAATTTCAGGATAAATAGGGCGTAAGACTCCAGTTTTGGTAATTTCTTTATTTAAAATTTTTAAACAAGCAATTCCAACCGGTATACCTACAGTTTTTGCCATAGCAGTATATTTCTGGTCTTCGCCAATACTCACCATGGTAGAATCGATTTGCTTTTTCTTACCATCGATTTCATAGCCGAATTTATGATACATAACAATCATATCTTTATCATCTGGACCTAAAGTCCATTTTTCTTCTAATATTTTTTGTAGTGCTTGTGCAGGAGTAGCATTTTTTAATCCAATTTTTTTCTTTGCATTAAAAATATCGAGCTCTAATAATTTATCCCAAATTAAGTCGTCTTGATCAATCTTTAAACTATGTCTCAACTTCAACTCAACCGAATCGTGTGGAGAGTAAGGTAAAAATGAATTAATAAAATCCCGATAGCTCATGTTTTCTGTATGTTGAAGTTGATAGGTATCATCTGTCATTCCTAATTGAACAAAAACATTCCAAGCTTTACTAAAACCAACTCTTCTTAAAGTGCCACGATATAAAGTAGGAATATTTTCTAAGCCATAAACTTCTCTGTATGCTAAAGAATTTCGGTTGGCAAGTCCTTCAAATTTTCCGTAGCCAGGAACTTCTAAAAACTCTGTTCTTCTAAACAAACGTTGGTAGGGAATGTATTTATATTTACCTTCTTGTATAAACTCAGCTGCACCGCCTTGTCCAGCCACAACTACATTTCTAGGATTCCAGGTAAACTTGTAATGCCATAAATTGTCATCGCTTTCTGGTGCAACCAATCCGCCGGTAAAAGATTCAAATAAAAGTAACTTTCCACCGTTGTTTCTAATTCGGTCAATAACTTGCATAGCACTCATGTGGTCTATGCCGGGATCTACACCAATTTCATTCATAAAAGTAAGCTCCTTCTTTTTTACGTCTTCATCTAAGCTTAGCATTTCTTTAGAGACATATGAAGCGGTGACCATGTTTTTGCCAAACGCTAAACAATCTTTAGCCGCTTCAATATGAAAACGCGCTGGAAGCATAGAAATAACAATATCTGCATTTTTTATAGCGTTTTGTCTCTCTTCTTGGTTAAATATATCTAATTGAAAAGCTTCACAAGCATCAAAACCTTCTGCCATTTTTTCTGCTGAAGCTAAATGAACATCACCAATTTTAATATGTAAGTTTTCATTTGAAGCCTTTTCAGCTAAAAATCGTATTAAAGATGATGTAGATTTACCTGCTCCAATAATTAATATATTTCTCATAAAATGAATATTATTTTTATAATTATTTAAATTTGTATACTACGAATGTAGGAAATTTAAAGATTCCTTAATGATGGAAATACAAAGAAAATTTTTAGTTCTCGGCAGTTTTTTTGGTTTAACAGCGGTTGTTTTAGGCGCATTTGGGGCACATGCGCTTAAGGAGATGCTTAATGATGAAGCTATTGCAAGTTTTGAAACTGGAGTAAAATACCAAATGTATCACGCTTTACTTTTGTTGTTTCTTGGGGTTGAAACTAAAATAAATCTAAAAACTAAAAAGTTACTTCTTTACTTTATTGGTATGGGAATCGTTTTGTTTTCTTTCTCCATATATTTACTAGCCACTAATGCTTTTACAGCATTCAATTTTAAACAAATTGCGTTGATAACTCCGGTAGGAGGAACTTTACTAATTATTGCTTGGATTTTAATGCTGATTCACTTTTTAAAAAAAGATAGAAATTAATACATCATTTTTGTCAGTATTTCAGAAAAGTGCTTAATTTTGTTTGCCATATAATAGATAACTATTTTTTATGTATTTAAATTCTAAAGTTACGAAATCGTTTTCGCTAGAAGATGAATTCGGGATTAAAAATGCCAAAATGCATTATCAACTCTCACCCGAAGAACTTCACAAAATTACAATCGAAAAAGGTCAAGGAGTTGAAGCAGATTCTGGTGCTTTAGCAATAAACACCGGTAAATTTACGGGTAGAGCTCCAAATGACCGCTTTATTGTAGAAGACAACATTACTAAAGATGATGTTTGGTGGGGAAAAGTAAACATGCCGTTTGATGCAGAAAAATTTGATAATCTATACAATAAAGTTATAGCTTATTTAGGCGGAAAAGAATTGTATGTTAGAGATGCTTATGTATGTGCAGATCAAAATTACCGTACCAACATAAGAGTGGTTAACGAACATCCTTGGAGTAATTTGTTTTGCTATAATATGTTTTTGCGTCCTGATGCTTCACAATTAGATGATTTTAGCCCTGATTGGAAAATTGTAAATGCGCCAGATTTTGAAGCGGACCCAGAACTAGATGGCACGCGCTCTAAAAACTTTGCCATTTTAAATTTTACCAAAAAGATTGCATTGGTAGGAGGGACAGGTTATACTGGCGAAATGAAAAAAGGAATTTTCTCTGCACTTAACTTTATTTTACCAACACAATTAAATACATTACCCATGCATTGTTCTGCCAATGTTGGTGAAGATGGAGACACAGCCATATTTTTTGGTTTGTCAGGTACAGGAAAAACCACTTTGTCTGCAGATCCAAACCGAAAACTAATCGGTGATGATGAACATGGATGGACAAAAGAAAATACGGTCTTTAATTTTGAAGGAGGTTGCTATGCTAAAGTAATCGATTTAACGGAAGAAAAAGAACCAGATATTTTTCGAGCCATCAAAAAGGGAGCTATTTTAGAAAATGTAATCTTAGACGATAACGGAAAAGTTGATTTTGAAGATGCTAGCATCACGCAAAATACAAGAGTTAGTTATCCTATTCACCATATAGATAATGTTCAACCAGATTTAGTAGGAGAAAATCCTAAAAATATTTTTTTCTTAACTGCAGATGCGTTTGGTGTTTTGCCACCTATCTCAAAATTAACTCCTGGACAAGCAGCTTACCATTTTATTAGTGGTTATACAGCTAAAGTTGCTGGTACCGAAGCAGGAATAGATGAGCCTTTGCCAAGTTTTTCAGCTTGTTTTGGCGCGCCATTTATGCCGCTTCATCCTACTCGTTATGCAGAAATGCTGAGCGACAAAATGAGAGAAGCAGGAGTAAATGTTTGGCTGATTAATACAGGGTGGACAGGCGGACCTTATGGAACGGGTAAACGCATGAAGTTAAAATACACTCGTGCTATGATTAATGAAGCCTTAAATGGTAATTTAGACCATGTAAATTACGAAGAACATGACATTTTTGGCTTACACATGCCAACAGAATGCCCTAATGTTCCAGATGAAGTTTTAAACCCTAAGAAAACGTGGGCAGATCAAGAAGCTTACGATGCAAAAGCTAAGCATTTAGCAAAATCATTTAAAGATAACTTCAAACAATTTGAAGACTATGCCAATAATGAAATTTTGGCTGGAGCTCCAAAAGCTTAGTAAAACTTGAAACATTATATATAAATAAAATAGCGGCTGTAAAGGCCGCTTTTTTTATGGAGATTTCTAGTTAAAAAAATTACTTTTACAGCATGAAAGATGTAAAAAACACCTATAAAAAGCGAATTACAGTTTTTAAAAATGCCAAGCAGAAAGTTCAAAATAAACTACTGGTGTTTAGTTTATTGCGATTAATTGTATTTAGTACTTGCGTTTTTTTTGTTTATCAATTTTGGGGATTCCCAAAAGAAATTGGTCTTGTGCTATTGTTGGGGGTAATTGCTTTTGTTTTACTTATTCGGGTTTTTAGTCGGGCTAAATACGAAAAACAAAAACTAGAAGCGCTAATTGAAATTAATCAGCTAGAACTAAAAACAAGTCTCTCTGATTTTAGCTTTTTCCCAAATGGTGAGCAGTATAAAAACGACCAACACGAGTTTAGCCAAGATATTGATTTATTTGGAGAAAAATCTTTTTTTCAATATGTAAACCGCACCCAACTTGCAGAAGGTGAACTTTGTCTTGCTAAGATGATGCAAGCCAATTCAACTGAAACTATAGAAGAAAAACAGGCCTTTGTAAAAGAAATGGCTCAGAAAATTGAGTTTCGGCAAAATTTTGCAGCACATGCAAAGCTCCTTGAAACAGAAGAAAGCATACATCATATTGTTTCATGGCTTGGGCAATACAAAAGTCACGTTCCTAAAACAATGCGCTGGCTTTCTTATGTATTTAGTGTAGCATCAATCCTAATTATCACTTTATTTTTTACCGAAGTTATAGCGCTTAAGCATTTTCTACTTTGGTTTTTTATCGGTTTAGGAATTTCAGGCTTTTTCATAAAGAAAACCAATGCACTATCTCTTTACACAGGTAAAATACAAGCTAATTTTCAACAATATTCAAAATTGATAGAATTAATAGAGCAAGCAGAATTTACTTCTGCTCAAGCTAAGGTCTTACAGCAAACTATTAATGAAGACCAACATAGCTTTTCGCATTTACTTTCTCAATTTTCAAAACAAATTGATAATCTAGAGCAACGAAACAATATGCTATTAGGAGTAGTTTTAAATGGTTTTTGCTTATGGGATTTAATGCAATCTTATAAAATTGAACAATGGATTTTAAGGTATAATTTAAAGGTAGATAAAGCTTTTCAGCTTGTGGCAGAATTAGATGCTTGGTGCAGTTTAGGTAACTTTAGTTTTAATCATCCAGATTATACTTTTCCTGAAATTAAACCAAATCTAACCAGCCAAATAAAGGTAACTAAAGCTATTCACCCATTATTAGATTCAGAAAATGCAGTGGCTAATGATATAGATTTGAAAACACAAAATTTCGTGATATTAACCGGAGCCAATATGGCGGGGAAAAGTACTTTCTTAAGAACGTTAGCTCTACAAATTGTAATGGCTAATTTAGGCTTACCCGTTCGCGCAGAAAAATGTGAATATCGCCCAATAAAGTTAATTACAAGTATGCGAACAGCCGATTCTTTAGCAGATGAATCTTCCTATTTTTATGCAGAATTAACCCGACTAAAACAAATAGTATACACTTTAGCAAAGGATAATTACTTTATTATTCTAGATGAAATTTTGAAAGGCACTAACTCTAAAGACAAAGCTCAAGGTGCACAAAAATTTGTAAAACGCTTGCTCAATGAAAATGCTGTGGGAATTATTGCAACCCACGATTTGAGTTTATGCACTTTAACAAATGAATCTGATGCCATAAAAAACTATTATTTTGATGCAGAAATCATTAACAATGAATTGTATTTTGATTATACCTTAAAAAAGGGAATTTGCCAAAACATGAACGCATCCTTTTTATTGGAAAAAATGGGCTTAGTTTAATAGCTGTGTAAGATTTTCAATTCTATTTGAAAGTATTAAATTTAGAATTACAATTTCAAGTACTGCAATAGAAAATCACTTTGTCTAACTATTTTAGAAAAATGAAGAATTAGACAAGAAATAGTTTTATCTATATTACTAATCATGATACCAAAATAAACTTCAACTTAGCTTAGCCTAAGTTAAAAAATAGTATCTCATTCAATTTTTAATTTTGAGTTAGATATCTAATCTCCAAAGAAAATCTTCTATCTGTAAATACTGTATTATTTCTTATAAACAGAGTTTTAGTCTGTAATGATAATAAAGTTATAATCCCTTATAACAAATTATAAATATTAAGATTTAAGCTATTAGTCTGACATTGGTCATATTAATTATTGCTAAATAATCAGAAATTTATGTGAATTTTAAAACTAAAAGTTGTGAATAGGAAGACAACATAAGTTTTAAGCTTTTACATTAATTAAACTTATAAGGGAAACGCTGAAAACCTTAAAATAAATAGAGTAGGCAAACTAATTTAATTATCATGGGATTCATAATTTTTCTTGTTTTAGCTGGTGTTGCAGTGTATTTTTACAAAAGCAGCCCTATTTCCGATCCTAGTGCAGTAAAAAAATACTACACAAACCGTAACGACGAACAAAAAAAAGTAATACGTTACTTTGCTATAGATGGTTGTTTGTCTAAGACAATTTCTGACGAAAAATATGACGAGATTGTAAGCGCGAGAATTTCTAAAGAGGATTTTAAACAGAATGCATTAGACAAAATAGGCTTAGATGAATCTGAGCTTAAAGAAATTGATCCTGTACATTTTGAAAACTGGGTATATTCTGCCGATGAGAATGTAACTTTTTCAAAAATGGGTAAAGATGGAAAATGGAGAAGTACTGCTTATCAAATTTCCTGGATATTTTTCTCTTCAACTCAAGTCTTTTTGTATCAGGATACCATTCATTTTGATAAAGATGACCATAAAGTTACTACTGAAGAATATTTCTACACAGATATTACTAATTTCTCAACAAGTTCAGATACAGTAGAAACTCCTTATTGGGATAATAAACAAAAGAAAGAGTTTTTGAAAAATGTAAATTCTAATCGTTTTGCCTTAACTGTTCCAGGTGATAAATTTTACTGTACACTTAAAAAGAGTGATTATACAGAGCGTGCAATTCAAGCCATGAAGGCTAAATTACGTGAGAAGAAGTCAGCTTAATTTCAAGAGCATGACAAATAATTTAAATAAATACGAGCAGCAAGAATTAGTAAACTATTGTGTGAATAGAAAATTAGTAAGACCTAATACCAATAGTATAAAAGCAATTAAATATTTGCTATTATTAGAATTAGTAAGTTTAATTTTTGCATTTGCTATTGCTCGGCTGCTTGTCTTTGTTGATATAAGTTACGACTTTGCTTTATTGCATTTAAGTTTAACCATAATACTGTTTTTAGTCTTTTCAAAAAGGTTCTTAATTCTATTTGTTGAGCTCTACCAGCATTATGCATCAGAAGAAAGAAGAAGAAAATGCACGTTAAAGCCAAGCTGTTCAGAATATGCCATTTTAGCTCTTAAAAAGTATGGAGTAATAAAAGCATGTATACGAATTTACATTCGTTTATTTAAAAAATGCAATGGCATCTACAAAATTGATTACCCTTAATTACAAAATTTTTAAAAATGGGACTTTTTAATAAAAACAGAACTGATGGAAGAACATCAGACGGCGCCGACAATTCCCGAAAAGGAGTCATTGATAGGATAAAATATGAAGGTTCTCCAGACGAATTAATTTGGAAATTTCCTTACGATAATTTAACTATAGGAGCCCAACTTATAGTAAACGAAAGTCAAGAAGCAATATTTTACAAAGGCGGTAAAGCTTTAGATTCATTTGGACCTGGAACGCATACCTTATCAACATCTAATATTCCTTTGCTACAAAAGTTAGTAAATCTTCCTTTTGGTGGTAAAACTCCATTTACAGCAGAAGTTTGGTTTATAAACAAAATTGTAAAAAGAGATTTAAAGTGGGGGACAAAAACACCTATGAATCTTAGAGATCCGTTGTACGGATTTATAATTCCTGTTAGGGCTTATGGAGAGTTTGGTATAAAAGTGAATAATGCAAGAAATTTTATGACCCAAATTATTGGAACCCTTCATACGGCGGATTTTCAAATTATTCAACAGCATTTTACTTCATTAATAATAACCAAAGTCACTGATACAATTTCTAAATATATTGTTCAAGAAAAAGTTTCTGTGGTAGATATTCCTGCTCAAACTAATGAAATTTCGAATAAATGTAAAGCTAGGATTAATGAAGAATTTGAAAAATACGGTTTAGAAGTAACCAACTTCTATGCAGAGTCGATTAATTACCCTGAAGACCACCCTCAAGTAGAACAAATTAATCAGGCTCAAGCTAATAAATTACAGCGTGATATTGAAGGATTTACCTATCAACAAGAACGTTCTTTCGACGTAATGGATTCTGCTGCACAAAATGAAGGAAACACAGGGAGTCTTATGGGTGCTGGAATGGGTTTAGGAATGGGAGTTGGTATTGGAGGTACAATGGGAAGCCAAATGGGCAGTATTGGAGGACAATTAAATACAAACCAAAACCAAAATCAAAATCCGCCACAATCTCCACCACCTATTCCAAATGATTCAATATTTGTTCTCGTCAATAATCAACAGCAAGGACCGTTTAATTTAGAACAGTTAAAAACATTAATCTCGAATAAGCAATTAACTCAAGATACACTTGTATGGAAAGAAGGTATGCAGCAATGGGATAAAGCTGAAGGTTTACCTGAATTAAATCAACTATTTAAATCTTCACCGCCACCACCGCCACCGCCACAAGTTTAAATCCTAAGTAAAATGAGACAAAAATCAAATATTACTTTAGTTATGTATGTTGTTACAATTTTGGTAACCATATTTCTATTTTTCTATTGGTCAACCGAAGAAAATAGAACAAGCCTTTTTGCTTTTAATTTAAGCTATGCAATATTTTTAGAATCATTATTTTATGGTTTTATCTATATAATCAAGCTAAAATCAAAAAAAGTTTTAGGGACGACCTATTCAATTCTAGGAACTGTATCCTTTTTTTACTTGCTTTTTGGAATTATTTCTATGTTAGTTTTTAATATTTTTTTATCAGATTTAATTTCAGTGATGTGGTATTATTCATTAATCATTTTAGGAACATTATTCAGTCTTATCTTCTCAAGCTTCTCCTTAAAATTAAATAATGCTCAGGTAGATGAAGCTGAACAGTTGGAAGAACAATCCAATCTTAGATCTAGTCTAATGCAGGAGCTAAAATATTTAGGCAAGAGCTACATATCCGCTTTAAATGAAAAAGGATTAACAGAAAAACTTGAATCTGGATATAATTCAATAATAGAAAAGCTAGAAAACAAGATTAGATATATAAATCCAAAAGACTTTGAAAATACGAGAGTTAAATCAAAACTTAAAAATCAAATTGATGAGATAAATAATCAAATTACAGAATTGAAGAGAATAGATTCAGATGGAGTTGTTGTTCAGAAACAAATTATTAGGAGTGTAAACAATTCTCTGGATTATCTAAATTCTTTATAAAACTATAAAAAATAATCTGATGCAAGAAGTAATTAAAATTGACTGTCCAGGTTGTGGCGCACCTGTAGACACTAGTCAAAAAACATGTACATACTGTGAAAAGCCTGTTATTATATCATCTTTTAACAGTGTTTATTCAATGCCTATGCCAGAAGTTAATAAATATGCAGGAGCATATCGTAAAATATTAGCTGAAAATCCAGATCATCAAGAATTGAACAGTTCTGTAGCAATGTGCTACTTAAAACTTAAACTATACGATAAAGCTCTTATGTCTTTTGAAAAAGCAATGGAAGATAATTTTGATAATTCTGAAGTCTTTTTTTATGCTGCTGTTTCATCTTTACAAGGAAAAAAGGCATTTTTAACTCCAAGACCTGTAATAGATAAAATTGAAGAGTATATTAACGCAGCTCTAATGATTGAGCCAAAAGGAGTGTACTATTATTTTTGGGCTTATATTAAATACGATTACTTTCATAGAAAATATTTTAATACAGAGCCAACATATCAAGATGCTTTAGAATTAGCTACTGATCACGGATTAACTGAATTTGATAAAGAACAATTATTTGCTGTGTTGTCTGTGGATAAACCTTCGTGTTTGTAAATATTCGCAACAACCCAAAATTTAATTAATAATAGTAATTTTAATTTTGATATGTTTCATTGGTTAAATAAATATTAAGATAGTTCAACATAAATATTATTTCTCTCCAAATAAGCAATAGCATAAATAAAATAAGAGTTCTCCATAAAAAAATACCCCAAAAATATTATATTTTTGGGGTATTTGTACTCAAGGCGGGAATCGAACCCGCACTCCCGAAAGAACTGGATTTTGAATCCAGCGCGTCTACCAGTTCCGCCACTTGAGCATTGCGAGCGCAAAATTACAATTTATCTCTTAATAATCGCAATTTTTCTTTTTCATTTCCAGACTTCCAATAGTATTCTCTACTTTTTGCAGATTTTCTGTCGGGTTGTCTTTCCGAATATATCAATTTGAAAGGCGCATATGGCTTTGTTGTTTTCTCACTTCCTGAATTATGCCTTTTAATCCGCTCAACGAAGTCTGAGACTTCGTTGATGTGCATTGTTATTAAATAAGCTTAAGGCACAATAGTAATTTGTGTCTCCATAATAAGTCAGCTATTTTAATACTACATTGATTTAATCAAATATACTTATGGTCAAGTAATGTTGCGAAGTTTCAAACTTCGCACAGCTAGGTGTATCAATTTGAAAGGTGCATATGGCTTAGTTGTTTTCTCACTTCCTGAATTATGCTGCGCTGCTCTACGAAGTCTTAGACTTCGTAGACGTGTAATGTTATTAAGTAAGCTTAATGCACAATAGTAGTTTATATCTCCATAATAAGTCAGCTATTTTGATACAACATTGATTTATTCAAATATACCTGTGGTCAAGTAATGTTGCGAAGTTTCAAACTTCGCACAGCTAGTTTGCAAAACTAAATATTTTTTAAATCTCAAGGTAAATTCATTTAAAATAATAGAATCTACTTTCAATTAAATTTATACTTTTGCAGCCAATTAAAAAACAACAACACAACAGATTAATTATGAATGATGTAGAGAAAGTTGCTAAGATATTTGCGTGTTCTCAAAGTACAGCTTTAGCCGAAGCCATTGCTGAGCAATATGGTTTGCCTTTAGGTAAAGTAATCACTTCGCACTATAGTGACGGTGAATTTCAGCCATCATTCGAAGAATCAGTTCGTGGTTCAAGGGTTTTTATTATTGGTTCTACTTTTCCTAGTTCAGATAATTTAATGGAAATGCTGTTGATGTTAGACGCGGCAAAACGCTCATCGGCTAGACATATAACAGCGGTTATGCCTTATTTTGGTTGGGCAAGACAAGATAGAAAGGATAAGCCACGTGTTCCAATTGCTGCCAAATTGGTTGCTAAAATGCTAGAAACCGCAGGTGCAACAAGAATCATTAGCATGGATTTACATGCAGACCAAATACAAGGTTTCTTTGAAAAACCTGTAGATCACTTGTTTGCTTCTACTGTGTTTTTGCCTTACTTAAGAAAATTAAACCTGAGTGATTTAACTATTGCATCACCAGATATGGGTGGCTCTAAGCGTGCTTATGCCTATTCTAAAACCTTGGAAAGTGATGTGGTTATTTGTTACAAACAACGTGCTAAGGCCAATGTAATTTCACACATGGAATTAATTGGAGATGTAACTGGAAAGAATGTGGTTTTAGTAGACGATTTAGTAGATACTGCTGGAACTTTAACGCATGCGGCCAACTTAATGATGGATCGTGGTGCAAAAAGTGTTAGAGCAATTTGTACGCATCCTGTATTATCAGGAGATGCTTATCAAAAAATAAAAGAATCAAAATTGGAAGAACTTATCGTTACAGATAGTATTCCACTTAAAGAAAAGAGTGAAAAGATACGTGTTGTGAGCTGTGCAGAATTATTTGCAGATGTAATGAAAGCTGTGCACTACAACAAATCAATTAGCTCTAAGTTTATAATGTAATTAATTTAATTTTTATTTATGAAGTCACTTACGATCAATGGATCTAAAAGAGAAAGCGTTGGCAAGAAAGCAACAAAAGCCATACGTAATGCTGGAGAGGTTCCTTGCGTAGTTTACGGAGGGAAAAACGTTGTTCATTTCAACGCACCAGAAGTTGCTTTTAAAGATTTAATCTACACACCAGATGTGCACACGGTTAATCTTGAGTTGAATGATGGTACTAAAATGAATGCTGTACTACAAGACATTCAATTCCACCCTGTAACAGATGAAATTCTTCACATGGATTTTTACCAGTTCGAAGACGATCAGCCAATTACGATGGAAATTCCAGTTCATGCTGAAGGCATTCCAAAAGGGGTAAAAAATGGTGGTGTTTTACGTTTCAACCTTCGTAGAATGACAGTAAGAGGTTTGGCAAGTAAATTACCAGACTATATTGTAGCAGATGTTACTCCACTTAAAATTGGAAATAAATTATATGTTACTGCTGTACAAAGCGAAGATTACTCAATCTTACACCCAGATAACACAGTTATTTGTCAAGTTAAAACATCTAGAAATGTGGCTGCTATTGGAGCAACAGATGATGACGATGAAGACGAAAGTACTGAAGAAGGAGCAGAAGAATCTACTGAAGAAAAATCAGAAGAATAAACTACTTCAAATAATTTATATTAAGCATCCTTTTTTAAGGATGCTTTTTTATTTTTAGCAAAAAAAGAAGATGCATTTTTTGAATTTTTGGTTTACGAAAAAACAAAATGCAAAAATTGACCCCATGAAAAAAATATTGGTTGTTGGTTTGGGAAATCCAGGAGATAAATACCAAAACACCCGACATAATATTGGTTTTAAAATTTTAGATTTCATTGCTCAGCAAAAAGAAATTACCTTTGAAGCTAAACGCTATGGAGAGGTAACTAAATTTAATTTTAAAGGTAAGAACTTTACTTTATTGAAACCTTCAACGTTTATGAATTTAAGTGGTAATGCGGTGAGGTATTGGATGGACAAAGAGAAGATAAAAATTGATAATTTAGTGGTTGTAACAGACGATTTAAACTTGCCATTTGGGACATTACGTTTAAAGGCAAAAGGAAGCGATGGCGGCCATAATGGTCTAAAGGATATACAGGCGAAAATTGGAACTACTAAATACCCAAGATTTAGATTTGGTATAAGTGATGAGTTCGCCAAAGGAAATCAAGTTGACTATGT
>CBFIGU010000047.1:1782-18676 GCA_965662165.1 Psychroflexus sp. | reverse complement strand
TTTTTTATTCTGCTGGGCTCTTTGTCTAGCTGCTAATTGAGATGACTCATACCAAAAAGTATAGTTACCAGAATAATGTGTAATTTTTCCAAAATCAATATCTGATATATGTGTACACACCGCATCTAGAAAGTGACGGTCGTGAGAAACAACAATTACACAGTTATCGTAATTGGCTAAAAAGCTCTCTAACCAAGAGATGGTTTCATAATCCAAATCGTTGGTTGGCTCATCCATTATTAATACATCAGGATTTCCAAAAAGTGCTTTTGCTAATAAAGTTCTTACTTTCTGTTTACCATCTAAATCTTTTACGGCAGTATAATGCAAACTAGCATCTATTCCTAGATTAGACAATAAAGAAGCAGCATTACTTTCTGCATTCCAGCCGTCCATTTCTTCAAAATCTACTTGCAAAACACCTACACGCTCACCATCTTTTTCATCAAAATCTTCTTTAGAATAGATTTCGTCCATTTCTTTTTTGATTTTGTATAAAGGCTCATTTCCCATTAAGACCGTATCCAAAACGGTAAAATCATCGTATTTGGTGTGATCTTGATCTAAAACAGACATTCGTTTTCCGGGTTCTAAATGTACATTTCCAGAAGTTGGTTCTTGTTTTCCGGCAAGTATTTTTAGAAACGTAGATTTTCCGGCACCATTTGCACCGATAATTCCGTAACAATTTCCGTTGGAGAACGTAGTGTTTACTTCGTCAAAAAGAACACGCTTACCAAACTGAACTGATAAATTTGAAACTGAAAGCATAGCTAAATTTTTTGCAAAAATAGACAATTATTTCTGGTTTAAGAAACGGATTATTAACTTGTCTTTTAACGGCTGATTAACAATGCTTCCTTATTCCTAAACATATATTTGTTGAGATAATATTTTTCTATGCGGTTAATTCCATTTTTGATTTTACTTTTTTTCATTACCTCTTGTTCAACTGAGCAAATAGACTCAAATTCAGCTAAAATATATGGCGAAATTGTAAATCCCTTAGACGGTGATATTATATTTTTTCAAAACGGAAAACTATTAGACACGATTAAACTTCAAAAAGATGGAAAGTTTACTTTTAATCATGAGTTAAATGAAGAAGCTATGCTTTCTTTTAAACATGGTGCTGAAAGACAAATGTTTTATGCAAAACCAGGAGATAGTATTGCTCTACGTGTTAATACTTTAGAATTTGATGAAAGTTTAGTTTACGATGCAGATTCTTCTATCGAAAATAACTTTTTAATCAATAATTTTTTATTAAATGAAAAAAATAATGACTTAATATTATCTTACTATAAAATTGAAGTAGGTGACTTCATCAAAATTACTGATTCACTAAAAAACATTCAATTAAGTAAATTAAAGGAGCTTCAAGAAAAATATGATTTGACGCCAATGTTCATTCAAATAGCTCAAAAAAGTATCAACTATGAGTTTTTTGACATGAAGGAACGCTATGCTTTTTTAATTCAAAAGTATTTTAGTGATAAAGCAAAACAGCTTCATGAACATGATTATTTTTCTTTTAGAAAGAATATTGATTTTAATGATGAACATTTAAGTTCGCATTTTGGATACTTACGGTTTCTTGATAATTACTTAAAAAATAAGTCGATAGAGGACTGTAAAGGCAGTGGTGATAAAAATTGTTATGAATTAAATTCTTTTAAGAATCTTCATAAACGAATTGAAATAGCAAACCAAATTTTTGAAAATGAAGAAGTTAAAAACAAATTTTTAAAACGTTTTGTTAGAAGAGAAATCATTCAATCAAACACAGAGGAAGATATCGCAACTACTTTAAAAGTAATAAAGGAAATTAATTTAGACGAAAAAGACTTAAAGTATTACCATCGATTAGCTGATTTTCAAAAAGATTACTTAATAGGTAAATCGCTGGGAGATTTTGAAGTGTATAATTCAGATTTTGAAAAAGTGAATTTTAGAAAAATTGTTGGAAACAAACCTAGTGTACTACATTTATGGACCGCTAATTCTACATCCTTACACCAAAAAAGACTTAATAAAATTAAAGATTTGAGAGAAAAATTTCCAGAAGTACAATTTATTGGAATCAACATAGATTATGAAAATAGAAATTTATGGAAACGCTCATTAAACCAATACAAGTACAATAAAGATTACGAGTTTCAAGTATTGGGAGAGCACGAAAACAGCGATTTATATGTTAATTACTTATCTAAAGTATTTTATGTATCTACAAATTCGGCTACCATAGAAAATTGCACTAATCTACTTTACAGCAACAATTTAGAAAGTAGTCTACTAGCGTTTTTAAATAAATAAAAAATCCCAAGTCGAAACTTGGGATTTACTAACACACTAAGATTAATAGGTCTATCGGAATCGATCCACAGATTTTACAAGGTCTTCATCCTTTTTAATGGCTTTGTTTGCCAAAGCTAAAAAAACGATAGAAACCAAAGGAATTAAGCCCCCAATACCTTTCTCTGAAATTTCCATTTCTCCAGGTAAGTTTAGTGCCGAATACACGAAAAATCCTATTGCAAAAAAATTTATAATAATGTTTATTCTCCCTAAAACAAACTGAAGTTTTCTATTTTTAAAGAGAAAAATACTTGCTAACGCTAAAAATATCGATGCTGCGATAGCAATCGTGGACTCTAAAAAATTAGTAGCATAAACCCACTCCATCTTATTATCTTTCCATAAAGGGATAATTTCGCCCAACAAAAGACCGTTGAGTACCACCACCACTAATAAAAAAAGACTTTGCTTGCGTTGAATCATGCTTATTTACTAATCTCGTTTAGATTTGTGCAAAAATAAAAGAATAATTAGTTTTCTTATATAAAAAAGAAAAATATTGTTGTATAATTGCATTATCATGTTGATTGAAGCCTTTCAATCATCTCATTCACAAATTATAAGACTCCTTATTAAAGTTTAATACTATTCATTTTTATACATGTTAGAAATATCAGAATTAAAGTCTAAAAAGCTTCCAGAGCTTCAGGCAATTGCTCAAAAACTTGAAATCCCTAAATATCGTTATTTAAAAAAATTAGATTTAGTTTATCAAATCTTAGATTATCAGGCTGCTAACCCTCAAGTGGTTAAAGAAGTGGTTATCAATACAGATGAAAATACTAAACCATCTTCTAACAACAAGAAAAGTAAAGATTCTGACTCCAATAAACAAGCTAAAACAGCTTCAAGCTCTAGACAAAAGACTAAACCTAAAAGTCAGGATAAAGAAGATAATACCAAAGCACCAACACGAGCTAGGAAAACAAATCCAAAAACTGAGAAGAATAGCCAAAATCAGTCTGACAAAAACGATCAAAAATCGAATCAACATCATAATTCGGATAAGACAAAAAATTCTTCTTCAGATAAAACAAATGCTTCTAAGTCTAATCAAGAAGACCAAAACAAGCAAAGTCACAACGACAATAAACATAGTAATCAAAAATCGAATTCGGCTTCCAATTCTTCCAATAATCAAGATAAACGTCAAACACCTCATAAAGGTGCTAAAGACCAAAATCAGAAGCCACATCGTAAAGATCAATCCAATAACAATCAAAAGAATAACCAAAATTCTAATCACAAATCCCAGCATCCTAAAAACAAGTACAAACAACCAGAGTACGAGTTTGATGCTATAATTGAAAGTGAAGGAGTTTTAGAACTTATGCCAGATGGCTACGGATTCTTACGTTCTTCAGACTATAATTATCTTTCATCTCCAGATGATATTTATCTATCACAATCTCAAATTAGATTGTTTGGCTTAAAAACTGGAGACACTGTTTTGGGTCAAGTAAGACCCCCAAAAGAAGGTGAAAAATATTTTCCATTAATAAAAATTGTAAAAATTAATGGTTTAGATCCAAAAGTGGTAAGAGATCGTGTTTCTTTTGAGCACTTAACTCCATTATTTCCTGATGAAAAATTCAACCTAGACGGCAAGAATTCTAGTATTTCTACACGTGTAATGGACTTGTTTGCTCCAATAGGAAAAGGACAACGTGGGATGATTGTTTCTCAGCCAAAGACTGGAAAAACCATGCTTTTAAAAGATATTGCTAATGCAATAGCAACCAATCATCCAGAAGTTTATCAAATTGTTTTATTAATTGACGAACGTCCTGAAGAAGTTACAGATATGCAACGTAATGTTCGCGGTGAAGTAATTGCTTCAACCTTCGATAAAGAAGCTCATGAGCATGTTAGAGTAGCGAATATTGTAATAGAAAAAGCAAAACGTTTAGTAGAATCTGGCCATGATGTTGTGATTTTATTAGACTCAATTACACGTTTAGCTAGAGCTTACAATACGGTTCAGCCATCTAGTGGTAAAGTTTTAAGTGGTGGTGTAGACGCCAATGCACTTCACAAACCAAAACGCTTCTTTGGCGCTGCTAGAAATATTGAAAATGGAGGTTCTTTATCTATTATAGCAACAGCATTGACTGATACTGGTTCTAAAATGGATGAAGTAATTTTCGAAGAATTTAAAGGAACCGGTAACATGGAACTCCAATTAGATAGAAAAATAGCCAACAGAAGAATTTTCCCAGCTATTGACCTTAATTTGTCGAGTACAAGAAGAGACGACTTATTGTTAGACGAAAATACCATCCAAAAAATGTGGGTATTACGTAAATACCTAGCAGATATGAATCCAGTTGAAGCAATGGAATTTATTAGAGAGCGAATAAAACAATCTAAGAATAATGTTGAATTTTTATTCTCTATGAATAATGGATAATAAACTCAACTATTAAGCTTAAAATCCTTTTAAATAAGAAAGCCGATAAATATTTTATTGGTTTTCTTATTTAAAATTGATATTGATGAAATTTGTCTGGCTACACATTTTCATAAATATAAACTTCAGTAGCTCCTAAGCCATAAGTTTTGTAATCTGCATCATAAAAATTGACTTCTTCATCTCTTCTTAAAAGTGTTTCAAGTTCAGCTTTTAAAACACCCTGCCCTACTCCATGTATTAAGATTACCCGCTTAATACGCTTTTGCTTAGCAAATTGAATTTGTCTTTTTGCTGTATCTAACTGAATGTTTAGCATATCGAAATTAGACATGTTTTTGGTGTTTTCTACCAATTCATGAATATGCAAGTCGACTTCTAAAGCTGATTGTTTAGTTTTTTTATGAGTAACAATAGGTTTTTTGGATTTTTTTTGTAATTCAGATTTTTTCACTTCCTGTAAATCATGCCAATCTACTTCTAAACTAATCTGTTCTGGTAATAAAACAAGTTCATCTTCTTCTGCAAAAACTTCAAAACCTTCATTTGTTTCCACTACATAACCATTGTCTTTTAGAGATACAATTCGCCCTCGTAAATCATCATCTATCCAAGCGACATGGTTTTTTAATGCAAACTTTCTAGTCTTCATTTTTTTTATTCTCTTCTTCTAATGATTCTTCGTCAAAATCTTCACCTAAAGCATTCGTATGGGAATCATCCTTAACTTTACTTTTATCATTGTCATTTGCCCACTGTCGGGTTGAAGAATACAATCCAAACATTAAAACTACTAAACCAACCACTTTTAGGTAAACTTTTTCACTATCTACGCTAAGGTCATAAATTAGCAAAATTGCTCCTATGATAATAAAAGCGGTGTAAATACCTTGTTTTTTTGTGTTGATCATTCTTATTTTTTTTCAAAAATAAGATTATTCAAAGTTTAATTACTAAAAATATGAAAGCTTTGTTTATTTTTGATTTCATTAAGAAAAAAACTATTTTGCCTTACCAATAAACCTAAACAAAAAAACATGGAAACACAAAATCAAGAAATGCAACCTAAACCAAATAACCATTTAGCTTTAGCAATTATTACAACTATAATTTGTTGTTTGCCAGCAGGCATTGTAAGTATTGTATATGCAACACAAGTAAACTCAAAATACAATGCCGGAGATTATGAAGGTGCTGTACGCGCTTCGAAAAACGCTAAAACCTGGTGGATTGTTTCCGCAGTTGCTGCTTTAGTTATTGCAATTGGATATTTTGTTGTTGCCTTTGTATTTTTAGCTGATAATCCTGAATTCATGGAAGAATTCCAAAGAGAAATGGAACGTCAGCAATCTTTACAAAATTAAATACTTTATGGAAGTTCAAAAGCCACCACATCCACCAAATCATTTAGCCATGGCAATTATAACCTTGGTTTTATGCTGCCAAATTACAGGAATTGTAAGTGTTATTTATGCGACACAAGTGAATTCTAAATATGCCGTTGGCGATTATGAAGGCGCTATACGTGCTTCAGAAAATGCTAAAACCTGGTGGATTATAGGTTTAGCCTTAGGTGGTTTAATTTACCTAGGCGTTATTTTTATCTACGGTATTGCCTTTCTTGGCATTGCTAGTGGTGGATTTTAATGAATAATAAATTTAAAATATTATTATATTCAGGCTTGAGTCTAGTAGGAATACTAATCTTAAGCCTGTATTTTTTATTTAGTCCTGAAAGAGTAAATTTATTTCCCAAATGTCCATTTTATAGTTTAACGGGGCTGCACTGCCCGGGTTGCGGTTCTCAACGAGCCATCCATGCTTTTTTACATGGTGACATTTGGACAGCACTACAATACAATTTTTTAATTCTTTTGGCCGTTTTTGTTTTGTTATACAAAGCCTTTATTTGGGCTTATCCTTATAACAAAAGAAAAGAAAGAGCTAGAAAAAACCTTCTTTATACCAATTCTGCACCCTGGATTATTTTTATTTTAATCATGGGATTTTGGATCCTAAGAAATATTCCTGTTGAACCTTTTACATATTTAGCTCCATAATTTTAGATACTTTATTTAAGTAATCTTTGGTATTTAAAAATCTAGCTTCTTGATTGATTTTGTAATTTTGTAATCACAAAAATGATATTATGAACGAAGCGATAAGAGCACTTGAACCTAAAACTATTTGGAAAAATTTTGCAGATTTAAATGCTGTACCAAGACCTTCTAAAAAAGAAGAACGTGTTATTGCATTTATGCAAGATTTTGGTAAAAAACTAAATTTAGAAACCTTAACTGATAAAGCTGGGAATGTTATTATTAAAAAGCCCGCTACAAAAGGTTTTGAAAATCGAAAAACAGTAGTGCTTCAATCGCATTTAGACATGGTACATCAAAAAAACAACGATACTGAATTCAATTTTGATGAACAAGGGATCGAAATGTATGTTGATGGAGACTGGGTTAGAGCAAAAGGTACAACTCTTGGGGCTGATAATGGCTTGGGAGTAGCTACCATCATGGCTATTTTAGAAGCTAAAGACCTACAACATCCACCTATTGAAGCTTTATTTACAATAGATGAAGAAACAGGAATGACTGGAGCAAAAGATTTAGACGATTCTATACTAAATGGCGAAATTTTATTGAATTTAGATACCGAAGAAGACGATGAAATTGGAATTGGTTGTGCTGGTGGTGTAGATTTAACCGCTACAAAATCTTATGTTCAGGAAAAAACACCTAGTAAATCTATTGCATACCAAATAGTTGTAAACGGCTTAAATGGCGGACACTCTGGTATGGATATTATAAAAGGTTTAGGAAACGCTAACAAAATAATGAATCGCATTCTATTCTTAGGTCATAAAGAGTTTGGAATGCGAATTAACAACATTCAAGGTGGCGGATTGCGAAACGCCATTCCTCGTGAAAGTAAAGCTATTGTTGTAATTGATGAAACAAACGAAGCTCATTTCTTAAAGTCAGCAAATCAATTGGCAGAAACCATTAAACAAGAATTTTCGACTTTAGAACCTAATTTAAAATTTTCGTTTACTCCTACCGCACTTCCAGAAATGCTAATGAATTTAAAATCGCAAGATGCTTTTTTAAAAGCTGTTGAAGCAGCACATAATGGAGTTTACAGAATGAGCCCGAGCATAGATAGTTTAGTTGAAACTTCTAATAATGTTGCTAAAATAAATGTAGAAAATGGAGAAATTGAAGTATTATGCCTTACAAGATCTTCTGTAGAATCTTCAAAAATTAGTCTGTCTCAAAGCTTGACTTCCGTTTTTGAACTTGCTGATTTTAACGTAGAACTTTCTGGAGATTATCCAGGTTGGGAGCCAAACCCAGATTCTGAGATTTTGAAGGTGGTAGATCAAATTTATCAGAAACAAAATAACCAAAAAGCAAATATTGCTGCTTGTCACGCTGGTCTTGAATGTGGTATTTTAGGCAGTCATTACCCTAAAATGGATATGGTTTCATTTGGACCCACTATTCGCGGGGCACATTCTCCAGATGAACGTGCTAGTATTTCATCCACTCAAAAATTTTGGGAATTAACTAAAGCTATACTTCAAGAAATTCCTTCAAAATAGTATATAATTCAATATTTACTTTAGCCTTATACTTAACATTAAAAGTATAAGGCTTTTTTAATTAATAAAATGCAAAGCTTATTGCAGTTATTCCAATCAAGAACAGGATTAAACCAATTGGAAATATAAAAGCTATAAAAGCAGTTTTGAAAAAACTAGCTAATCTTGAATTTTCATAGAAAGTTCTAACCGACCTATAAGTGTAATAAAAAACACCAATATTCATAAGTAAATTAAGCCAACCAGATTCCCAAGCATTGCTTATTAACAAAGCTATTGCAGAAATAATAAGCAAAAAACTGCTAAGACTAAAGTTGAAAATAATGTGCTCTGCATAAGATTTTCCAGCACCAAAAAATAATAGAATATGCAAGATGCTAAATAAAGGAATGAATATGAATAGGTAAAATGGCACTTTAGGAATTAAAAAACTAATAAAACTAGAAAAGTTTTGATCAGATTTTACTAAACCACGGTAAAAACGAAATTTCAAATAATCGTAATAGGTATCTTCTACAAGATCGAGTTCTAACGCAGCATCAAAGCTTAGGTATTTATTTTCCATTAAGGCTTTTTCTAAAGATTTTGAATCATCTTTTTTAACTCCATCAAATTGAATAAGACTAGATTTAGCGGAATTCGATTTCAAGATTTCTATTTTTTCTTGAAGAATTTTTATTTTTTCTTGAATTTCTTGCTTTTTATCAGCTTGACTATCACCTATATTTAAAATACTGTCTTGCAACTTAGCTAGCGCAATGGAATCTGCTAGATAAAGTCCAGGGTTTGTTTTGTAATCATCACTCATAAAATTAATTTCATCTAAGGTTTTATAATCAAAAAACTGACTGATCACTAAAAAGAAAATTATAGCCACACTTAAAAAGAAGCGAAATGGATTTGTGAATTTTCTACGTTGACCATTGGTATAGGCTTTCGCTAATGCTCCAGGCTTTAAAAAAATATATTTGAGACTCTGCCATAATTTAGAGTCATAGGAGATTAAAGAGCCTAACAACTCTTCAATTAAATCTTTTAACTTAATTTTTTTATTGGAGTTCGGTTGACCGCAACTGGGGCAATATGCATCGCTACGATCTAAAGGATGTTGACAATTTAAACACTCTTCTCCACGATATTTAAAAGAAAATCGTTTTGGTTTTAGGTTGGGTAAAAACTTCATCAAAAAATATATTCTACTAAACTAATGAAAAAATTGAAATCTTAACATCATTATGGTTTATAGAAAATGAATACCAAAAAAAAGGTGAGTTCATAAAAACTCACCTTTTTAAAAACATTAAATGCTAAAATTTATTCGTCGTAAATATTTTTATACTTACCATCACTGGTTTCAAAAAATTTACCATTTACATATCTAAAATGTTTATCTAGGGACTTTAATGCATCCATATCTTCTTGAGTAAGTGCTACATTTTCACTCGCTAAATTTTCTTTTATTCTACCTTCATTAGTAGATTTTGGTATAACTGCAGTTCCACGATCTACAGACCATTTAATTAAAACTTGAGCTACAGAAACTTTATGTTTATCTGCAATTTGCTTTACAACATCATTATCTAGTAAGGAAGGTTCGTTTTCTGCTTTCATCTGTGGTGTTCGGTCGCTGCTCCCTAAAGGAGAATAAGCTGTTAAAGCAATATTATTGTTTTTACAAAAATCGAGTAATTCTTCTTGATGTAAATAAGGATGCAACTCTACTTGGTTCATTTCTGGTGCATCATCTGTTTTGCTGAGTAAATCATTTAGTTTTTTACTACTAAAATTAGATACTCCCACATGCTTTACTAAGCCTTGCTTTTTAGCTTCTAGCATAGCTTCCCATGTTTCAATAATAGGAACTTCTTCTAAAGATAAAAAATCTTCATTATTTTCTGGAAAACCTTTTAAATCTGGTCTAAAAGCAACTGGCCAATGCATTAAATAAAGATCTAAATATTCAAGTTGTAAATCAGAAAGTGTTTGTTTTAAAGCAGGAATTACATCTTCTTTTTTGTGAGCTGTATTCCATAATTTTGAAGTAATCCAAACATCTTCTCTATTGATATGATCACTTTTAAAACTTTCTGCAAAAGCTTCTCCCACTTCTTTTTCGTTTTGATAAACTGCCGCACAATCAATATGTTGATATCCAGATTTAAGTGCAATTTTTACTGCATCTTTCACTTCACCTGGTGCAGATTTCCACGTTCCTAATCCTATTGCTGGAACTTCAGCTCCAGATCTTAATTTTATTTTCTTCATGTTATTGAGTTTTGATTAAAAGTACAGTTTTAGGTTGAAGCAAAAACCCAAAAAACTAGCTTTAAACATAGTTTAACAAGCCTAAGCAAGTGTTTTAAATTTATCTAAATAAAAAATCCTGCCTTTAAATATAGACAGGATTTGAAATTGAATCTTACTCATTTTATGCCGAATTACGGCTTGCATTAATGTTACCAAATAAAGTACGTACAACCATTTTCTCATAGGTTACTTTATCGCTATCATTTTCTTGAATTTTTTGAAGTGCAAACTGCTGTATGGTAAGCAGTGGTAAAATAATTTGCTCTCGCATACTTATTGAACGTTTTGCTAACTCTTCATTTTCCATTAACTTAGTTTGGCCTGTTAATTTTAAAACTAACTCTTTGGTTAACAAGTATTCTCTTCGAAGTTCTTTCCAAAATTCACCATAAACAGGGTCATTTTTCATGTACGATGTGAGTGGGAAGTATGATTTTTTCATAGACATGATGCTATTTAAAATTAAACTTCTAAAAAATGGGGATCCTTGATACAAATCTTCAATCTCAGAAAAATTATCTTTAAATTGTTCTAAAGCTGTTCCTAGACCATAATATCCTGGAACATTTTGGCGTATTAAGCTCCAAGAACCTACAAACGGAATTGCTCGTAAATCTTTCAATGTAAGTTTAGCGTCTTTATTACGTTTGGTAGGTCTACTACCAATATTTGTAGCTCCATAATACTTAAGCGTTGTCATATCTTCAAGATATGGAATAAATAAATCGTGACTTTTTAATTCTATATATTTCTGGTAACTTAAATCGGCCAAGGTATTCATTAACTTTTTGTGTTTTGGATCCCAGGCTTTTCTTCCTTTTGCTTTTACGCCAGAAAGTAATAATTGTTCAAAATTGTATGTAGCTTGTTCTTGTGTTCCATAAACACTTGTAATGGTTTGACCTTGAATGGTGAGTTGTATTTTTTCTTTTGCAATATCTTCGCCTTGTGCAGCATAAAATTGGTGAGTTTTACCTCCACCTCGTGCTGGTGGCCCACCACGACCATCAAAAAACACCACTTGGTATCCTTTGCTTCGCGATAATGCGGTTAGTCGCTCTTTGGTTCTGTAAATTTCCCAATTCGCTTTTAAATAACCACCATCTTTGGTACCATCAGAAAAACCTAACATGATATGTTGTTCTTTCTTGCGTCCTTGTAAATGTGCTTTATAAATTGAATTTTCATAAAGGGAATTCATAACAGCTTCAGAATTATTCATTCCTTCCATAGTTTCAAATAATGGAACAATATCAATATTTATATCTTCTGCGGCATAACCACAAAATTTGAATAAAGCATAAACATGTAACACATCAAAAATACTTTCTGAATTTGAGATGATGTATCGATGTAAACCACGCTGACCATTTAATTTTTGAATTTCCTGTATTTGATACACATTTTTAATGGTGTCTACTACTAAATCATCTGTATAGTTTTCAGGATTTATTTTTAGGGACTTTTCTGTTAAATACTCTAATTTTTCTTCGTTGCTTAATGTACTGTAGTCAAGGTTAAATTCTTTTTTAAAGATGCTTTTTATAATCTCTAAATGCACACTACTATCTTGACGAATATCTAAGGCTGCAAAGTGATTACCAAAAAGATGTACTCTTCCAATATAATCGTCAATCAACTCCACATTTAAGGCATTATAATCTTCTGCAACAATGTCCCTAACTTTATACATAATTTCTAAAATCTCCCTAGAATCTAAACTCGTTTTCTTTTTAAAGATTTGCTTGTAAAGTTTCTTTTTTAATTTTTGAAGCGGTTCTTCAACTTTATTAAAAGTTAATTTACGCATTAAAACCTTGAGGTGATTGTAGTAACATTTCATAATAGTTACCCTTAATTGTGAAGCTACTTCCATAGTAGTTTGAGCCGTTACAAAAGGATTTCCATCTCGATCACCTCCTGGCCAAAAGCCGAGCTCTAGTAGATTTGGATTAAAATCTGGTTTTAAATTAGCTCTTTTGGCTACGTTGTGGTAAATTCCACCTAAGGTATCATAATAAACATACCTTAAATAAAAAATAATACTTTGTGCTTCATCAAATGGAGTTGGTTTAGTCCTGTTGATGAAAGGTGTAAATGCTAGCTGTTGAAGTGTATTATCTATTTTAGTAATACTATCTGCTTTAATTCCTAATCGCAATTCGTGCATAATACCTTGAACGCTATTTGAATAAAATTGCGTTGGATGTGCCGTAAAAACTACGCGAGCAGAAAAGTTTTTTAGGTGTTCTACTAAATCTTCATAAGAAGTATTTCTGGGTTGTAATACTTCTTCAATTCTTTGTTTTTTTAAGCTTGTAAAAGCTGCATCTTCAACACTGTCAAACAAAACTACCTGTCTTTCAATATATTGAATCATTCTAAACAGTAAATCGAACTGCTCTTGTTTACTTAAATGATTTGTATGATTTTTAAAAAAATCTTCTATTATGCTTTTAGGGTCTTGGTCTTTTGCATAACCTTCTTTACTAAGTTTATGTAGTAATGGAATGAAAATTCCTGTGTGAGAAGTATTTTCGTTCGGTAAATTCAAAAACAAGCTATTATAAATTAAATACTTGTTTTTAACTAGTTGTCTAAATTTCTCTAAACGTTCCGTGTTTTGCATATTGTGCTTATTTTTGGTTGAAATAGTATTGATTAAAATAATCAATTATCCCAAATTTACTAAAAAATAAGCTTATCTCTTAATTCCACTGCGTTTAAACTTCACAATTGCAAATAAGAAGATGAATAAAGTGAGAAATTGCGCAATACGAGCAATATAATCTCCCGCTTTTGCATAAAAGGTAACTTTATCATAGACTGGGAGTTTTGTTTTAACTACAGCAGGTTCGTTGTATTGAGTAGATTTAATTTCTGTACCATTTGCATCTATAAAGCCAGAAATTCCAGTATTGGCAGATCTAGCAATTGCTTTTCTGTTTTCAACAGCTCGTAATTTAGCATAACTCCAATGTTGTTTGTGTCCTTGCGTATTGTCCCACCAAGCATCATTAGTCATAATACTTAAAATTTGTGCTCCATTCTTAACATAACCGGTTACAAATTCTCCATAAACAGATTCATAACAAATAATGGGCGCAACCTGTATTCCATTTTTTAAAGTAAAGGTAGAACGTTCCTTTTGAGTGGTTTTCATTGCTACAGTCCCACCTAAATCTAACATTACATCTCCTAATATTGGACGCAAAACACTTTGATATGGAAAGTTTTCTACTCCAACTACAAGTTTAGATTTAAAGTAATAACCAGGTTTTTCGCTAGATTTTTCAAAAAAAGCTGCATTGTAATCATTGTACCAAAAGCCATTTGGATGATAGTTAGATTGGTGTGTTTTTTCTTTTTCGCTAGCTAAAATATCATAAGCTGAAATACCACCAAGAACAGCAACTTGTGGAAAATCTAAAATTAAAGATTGCGAAAATAAATGAGCTTGACTCAACTTGTAATCTTTTAGACGTGTTCCTTGTGCAAAAACCGTTTCGGGTAGAAGTATTAAGTCGGTAGACTTGCTGATTTCAGATCGAGCTAAAGTTGATAATTGCTGATTAATAGATTGGTCATTGGTATGATATTTTTCACTGTAAGGGTCTATATTGGGTTGCAGCGCAATTACTTCAACATAACTTTTAGGCTCTTCTAAATTAGCTTTTATTATAAATGAAATGATGATGGGTAAGCCAATTATAAATATTAATTTGAAGCCATTTCGCAACAAAATAGACTTTTCTTTATGTTGTTTAAAAAGCAGTAAAGTTTTAAAAATAAAAATATTTGAAAAAAGCACCCAAAGTGAACCACCAAACATTCCGGTATATTCATACCACTGTACTAAAGCAATATTTTCTGAAAATGCATTTCCTAAATTTAACCAAGGCCAAGAAAACTCCCAATGCAAGTGTACATATTCAAAGCAAATCCAGACTGAAATAAAAAATGAAGCCGCTGCGGTAAAGTTAATTCGTTTTGCAACAATATGGTATAATAAAAATACCAAAGCCATTAAAAGTGAATTTACCAAAACGGCAAAATACATTCCAAATGGGTCTGAATAATATAGCCAAGATGTTGTGGTAAAATTCCAGATTAAAAATGCTAAATAAGCAAGAGCAAAAACCTTCCACTTCACTTTAGAAGTATTTTTATTTCTTAGGTTAAACTCTGCTAACAATAAAGGTACAAAAGCAAAAAACAGGAAGAAAACAAATCCATAAGTTGGCCAAGAAATGGCAAATAAAGCTCCAGAAAGTAAAGAAAATAATACGGGTTTAAAATTCAATTTTTAAGTTTTAAGAATAATATTAATTACTAAGCTTGTCTTCGTCAAAAATGCTGCTACCACTTTCCATGTCACTTAATTGAATGTTTAGTGCTTTCACACTTATTTGAATTTCAATAATAGAAAGAATTAGCGAAATCATTAATAAAACTAACGAAATTCCAAAAATAATGCTCCCAATATTCACCCAAGATTCATACAACGCAAACATGCTAACCACACAAAGTAGCAAAGAAAAAATACCAAATAATTGCATATTTTTGATTAGACTTACTCTTTTTTTCAGGTTAGATATTTGAGCTTTAATGTTATGATTAGGCTCGGCTTTATATTGTTTATATAGATTTCTAATCAATCCTGCTATGGTTAAAAATCGGTTGGTATAAGCCAACAACAAAAGTGAAATTGCTGGAAAAAGTAATGCAGGTGTGGTAAGCGAAATCTCCATAGTTTTTGTATTAAAAAGGATATCCTATTGCAAAGTTAAGCACAGGTTGGTTGTATTCAAAATCCCAACTTTGTGCGGGTTGTTTTATGGGTGCAGCTAAATCAAATCGAACAACAAAACCTGTAATATCTATTCGTAATCCTAAACCTGACGAAAAGCCCAATTCATTTATAAAAGACGAAGAAAATTTACCACCAGGCAAGGCCGGATTTTCATTCATAAGCCAAACATTACCGGCATCTGTAAATAAGGCACCATACACATAATCAAAGATAGGAAAACGATATTCTACATTAGCTTCTATGCGAATATCTCCCGCTTGATCAAAAAATGAAGCTGTATTAGTTTCAGGTTGATATGTTCCAGGCCCTAAAGACCGTATTCTAAAACCGCGAACACTATAAGGCCCGCCAGAAAAATATTGCTTAACGAAAGGCAGCGATGTAGAATTACCATAAGGTAAACCTACTCCAAAAAAGAAACGAGTTACAAACTTGTTAGCAGATTCATTCCATGCAAAATGCTTTCTAAAGTCAATATCTGCTTTTACAAACTGTGCATAGGCTAAGTTTAAAAATGTTTGTGGTTGCTCTTGATTGCTTGCCAATAAATCTATTCCATTTCCTGCTGATTCAAAATTGAAATTAAAAAAGATGCCTTGATCCCGTAACTGATCTTGAATGTCATTATAGGTAAAAGAATAAGTTAAACCAGCTATAAACTGTTGCTCAAAGCTTCTTCTTAAAAAAGGATTGTTGTCTAAAATTTCTTCAAATTCTGGGCTTGTATTTTGTAAATTCAAATATTCTAAATTCAATGGCGTTATTTTATGTGTAACGTAAGAATTTCCTTCCCATACATAACCAAAAGATGAATTTACAGAACTCAAAGTGTAGAGGTTAGTTCGGTCTAGCAAATCAATTCCTAAATTAATATTGGTTTTAGGTACTGCATATTTAAACCTAGAACTAATATCTACAGGAAACAACAGCCTTGGAAAACTTAACCCAGCACGTAAACCAAGTTGCAAACTGCTTAAACCATCTTGATTACCACTTAAAAACTGACGCTCGTATCCTACACTTGCATTTAAACTTAATTCTTCTCCAGACTTAAACAAATTCCTGTTGATATACGTTAACCCTAAGTTAGGCCCTGTAAAGTTATTCGATTTGGTAACGGCTTGTAATTCGAACCTTAAAGATCTTTTATTTAAAGGAGATAATTCTATTCTTGCATCTAACCAACGATTGTTATTTTGATCTAAACTGTCTAGTTCTTGGTATTCTATGTTTACAAATTTATAGGTATTTAAATTTGCAAGTCTGCGGCTGGTGCTTTTTGAAGAACTTGGTTTGTAGAGTTCTCCTTTATTTATTAAAATGAAGGGGCGTAAACGATTGGGTTTAAAAAATAAGGTATCCTGAAAAAATTGAATATCATCTACAGTAGTTGATG
>CBFIGU010000047.1:0-1772 GCA_965662165.1 Psychroflexus sp. | reverse complement strand
TACTCCAACATTGGGATAAACTGAAACTTTATTTATTCGGTATGGACTTAGCGCTTTTTTAGGAACTTCGTCTTTTAAGCGTAAGTATAAATTGTAAGTTTTATTGTTGTTTTGATTGGTATCAGCTTCAAATAATATAAAATTAGACTTAAAATTATAATAACCCTTTTCTTTCAAATAAGTATGAATGCGTTCCCGCTCTGCTTTCAACTTACTCAAATCAAATTTTGTGGCGTTATCTAGCAAGCTGGTTGGTAACGACTTTTCAATATCCTTAAAAATCAGTAAACTATCTGCTTGAATGCTGTCTAATTGATAGGATTGTAATGTATAGGCTTTTTGTAATTGAATACTATATTGAATAGATTTTTGTCTTTTTGCGCTATCTGTTTCAACTTGGTGAGTAATTTTACTATTGAAATGTCCTAAATTCTCTAATCTATTTTGAAGCACTTTTTTAGTATTTTCAATATCTACTTCCTTAAAATAAACAGGCTCTTCTCCTATTTTTTTATTAAAAAAACGAATAATAAAGTTAGGGTCTTCTTGTTGTGCTTTATAATGAAAATGCAAACCAGGCTTCATCCCCAAAGAAGTGGAATTAGGTATTGGAAACAAAACTTCGTCTAATTGACTCTGTATTTCATCTTTATTAGATAGTGCTGTTTCACTTTTGAAAACAACCTTTGCTTCTTTATACAAAAATGTATTTTCTGGCATATATTTTTTAACTGCACATGCGTTGAGCAAGCATAAGATTGATAATATGAAAAGTGTTTTTAGCTTACGCATCATTTAGTTTTATTTTTCATTAGAATTTGCATCAGCATTTTCATTTAATTGGGCCTTAAAAAGCTGTTCCCAAAGTTCCTTAAAGCGATTAAATTCTTTTGTAAAAATTAATGAAATTCCACTTACAAATACTTGTCCATCAATAACATTTTCGTACTCACTTTTTCTAAAACCTTTTATTTTCCATCGGCCATCTTTGGTAAGTAAATACTGCACACTCACATTTCCTATAGCCGCATTGGTTTCGCCAGGACGCAAATCTCCTTCTACATTTACTTGGCTTCCGGCTTCTAAAATTAAGCGTTCGTCAAATAAGGTTTTTTGTGCACTTACATCTACATCGGTTCGAACGCTAGATTGATTATTTGCGTAATTTGTGTAAGAATTTACATCAAAATTTAGTTGTATTCCGGTACTTCCTGTCAATTTATTTGCATACGAATTCAGTTGGTCAGATAAAGCTTGATTGATATTATTTCTAGCAATACTTGCAGCTCCACCTTGGCTTCCGTCACTTCCCGAATTCGGATAAAAACGATTTAAGACTAAAAGTGAAAACACATGATTGTTTAATATATCTTTTTGTTGATTAACTTGTTGTATTCGGCTGTAGACCGTTCCATTAATGGCGGCTCTATCTTCCTCAGGCATATCAAGTTTAAAATTGAGTTCTGGAGAGTTTATTTCACCATTAACATCTAAATAAACCTTAAACGGAAATTGTTGGCGATATTGGTTTTGAACGGTAGAAGGTTCTGCAGAAGTTTGTGTAGCCATTAAACTAGATGCAGAAGTTTCAATATTGTAAACCGCTCTAATATCTATATCTGCATTGGTAGGGTCTCCAGTCCAATTCACAGTTGAGCCTTTTGCAATTTGAAATTCCCTTTTTACCAAATTGTAAAAGTTCAACTCTAGCTTACCATTTTTTACTTCGTACTGGCCTTGTAAATTAATATTACCATTTTTAGCCATTTTAT
>CBFIGU010000046.1:0-19176 GCA_965662165.1 Psychroflexus sp. | reverse complement strand
TTTGAAGATACATTATTTCTATATTATTTATAGCAAGTTGTTAGATAAGTATTATGTAGGTGAATCTGAATACCCAACCCGAAGAGTAGAGCTTCATAATGGGCATTATTTTAAAAAAGCATTTACCAAATCTGCAAATGATTGGGCCTTAAAACAAGTTTTTGAATGTGAAAATAAAGGCAAAGCTCAAAAATTAGAAAGATTTGTTAAGCGAATGAAATCTAGAAAGTTTATTGAAAAAATAATTGCAAACCAATCTATTTTAGAAACTATTTATTCTAGCAAAATCTAGCCCTGGTTCCCCCGAAGCATCGGGGCTGGAGGCACCACATTGCTAAACCACTTTCTACTTAGAAAGTGGTTTTTTATTTCATTAAATTTCAAATTTTGAAAACTCATTATTTATTGTCGTATATATCAAGTTACTAGATAAATATGATGTATGTGAATCTGAAAATCCAAAACAGAGATTGCAGCTTCATAACGAGCATTATTTCAAAAAATCATACACCAAATCTATGAATAATTGGGTTTTAAAACTGGTTTTGAAGGCAAAAATTTGAGTTCAATAATAAATAACAAAACTTGATCTATTAGATAATTTTAGATGTGTGCCTATTACCTAAATTCGATTATTCTCTTTTTGTAAATCTGCCTAAATTGAGCAAACAGATAGTAACTTTGTTTTTAAAAAAGTAAAACCTTAAATTTTAGAAGCCCTATAAGTTTCAGCTCAAAACTTGAGTTTTTAAAAGTTTTAGGTTTTAAATTACCTGAAGTTTAAATAAATTTAGTATTTAAAATAAAAAAAATTCTTGTAGTATTAATTATTTAGAATATCAAAAAATGAAAAAAATTGTCGATAATCAAGAACTTGAATTAACCTACAAAAAAGGCTATGGAGCGTGGACTTATCATATAGTTATTCCAAATACAGCCGATATAGATGGAACTTGGGGTTCAATAAAAGTATCTGGAATGATTGATAATTACAAATTGAAACTAATGAATTTAGCCCCGAGAAAAGATGAAGATAAATTGATTTCAATAAACAAAGAAATTAGAAAAGCAATCGGCAAAAGCGGTGGAGATAAAGTTAAGTTTACTCTATATTTACATACACAAGAGGCAATTAATAACAATTCTGAAATTCTTCAATGCTTTGAAGAAGCAGGTGTTAACGGTTTGTTTAAATCGTTAAGCAAAGAAAAACAAGCAGAAATTATAAAAAATATTACTTCTAAAAGTACAGTTGCTAAACAAGTTGAGCAAATAAATTATCAAATCAATACATTAATAAACCAAGGTAATTAAAAAGGCAAATGCTAAAAAAGTCTTGCAATAGCTAACAAAAGGCAGCACACTAAACATACAGAAACCGAGTATAAATAAAAAAAGACATTTCATTTATCTCAATATAAGATTGAATTGGTATAAAATCTAATTATAGAAATTAATTATGCTGAAATGTATTTAATTATGATTTTAGTAAAGAATATGCAACCTACCAATAACTAGTAGAAGCTTTTCAAGATTTTATAATTTAAAACAGATGAATAATAGGTTGCCCATTAAGATTTTATATTTTTGTTAGCATCCTATATATTGTAAAATAATAATCAAAAAAATAAACTAGAAATTAAAGTTAATAAAAACTGATTTTTAAGGTAAAACGAAAATATTTTGTTCGTTTCATTAAAAGATTTGAAACAAAATAAAGCTTTAAAATAAGTTAGTATAATAGGTCATGAATAGGTATTTTAAATCACATTTTATTCTTATATGTTGGGTGGCACTATCCTTATTTTCAAGTGGTTGGTCGCAAGAAGAGCGTATTGATTCATTAGTTGTTATCTTAGAAGAAACAATGAAAAAAAGAAGCTTTTATGACACTAACAAAGAAGCACGAATTCAAAATTTAAAAGATTTAATTGCAGAAGATGGTTTAGAATTAGAAAAGCAATATTACCTAACAAACAAAGTAATTGAAGAATATAAATACTACAACTTTGATTCTGCATTATATTATATAGAAGAAAATATTGCTAATGCTACAAAATTAAATGAAGATTATAAGATTAACGAGAGTAAGCTTAACCTAACAATGCTTCTTGTTGAAACTGGACGATACAAAGAAGCGATAGATGTTTTAAATGAAATTGATAGTTCAACCTTATCAGAACAGCTTTTAACAGATTATTATTACAGTTTACAAAATGGATATGCAGGATTAAGTTACTATACTGAAGTCAAAAAAAATAAAGCAGGCTACTCAAAGCTATACCAGGCTTATCAAGATTCTTTATCTACGAGATTAAAAAAAGGAGGAGAAGAATTTTTAAGATTGAAAGAAAAAAATTTAAGAGACCAGCGTAAGCTTGATGAAGCATTAAAAATTAACGACACTAGAATTGCCGATTTAGAAATAGGTACTCGTGCATTTTCTTTAGTTGCATTTGAACGTTCTTTACTATATGAATTGTTAGAAAATGTTGATATGCAAAAAAAATACTTGATTCTTTCTGCACAATCAGACATTATAGCTTCGGTTAAAGACAATGCATCGATGACTGTATTAGCTATGCTGCTTTTTAAAGAAAACAAAGTTGATAAAGCACACGACTTTATTAATTTTTCAGTTGCAGATGCTGAGTTCTACAACTCAAGATTACGTTATGTAAATATTTCAAATATCCTTTCAGTTATCTCTAAAGCTTACGAAGAAAAGACTAAAGCTCAAAATAAAGAGCTAACTACTTACCTCATCTTGTTAGTAATTTTTGGTTTAATCTTGCTGGTTTTTTTGTTTTACATTGTAAAACAAGTAAAAGGTTTAGCCGCCACTAAAAATAAATTAAAAAAAGCTAATGGCGAATTGAAAGTTTTAAATAAAAAGTTGAACTTAACCAATACAGACTTAAATAATTTGTACCATCAACTAAGTGAATCTGATAAGATTAAAGAAAATTACATTGGAACTTTTCTTAATTTATATTCAGATTACATCAACAAATTAGATAGTTACAGAAAACTTGTTCGAAAATACATTCAAACCAATAAAACCAAAAACCTCCTAGATCTTGTAAAATCTAAACAAGTAATCGATGAAGAGTTAAATTTATTTTACCGAAATTTTGATAAATCCTTTTTACATATCTATCCTAAATTTATAGAAGAAATCAATAAATTACTTAGAGAAGATGAACAATTTGCAATTCAAAAGGAACAAAATCTAAATACTGAACTTCGTATTTTGGCATTAATGCGCTTAGGCATAACCGATAGTGCAAGAATTTCGAAAATTTTACGCTACTCAGTTAACACTATTTATAATTATAGAGTAAAGCTGAAAAACAAGGCGAAAATTGAAAGAAATCGATTTGAAAAAGAAATTCAAAACATCAATTAAGCCATAAACTGAGCTTAGTATGTTTCAAAAACTACTACTTATTTTTTTATCTATAAATTTTTAAATAATTCATTTTTAGTTATTTAAAAATTTATATTCTTTTAAATATCTACTTTTTATTTACACTCAATTGTTTGAGCAAAAGATTAATCATTAATTTGCTTCGTCTTTAATGTCATAAATCTTTACGTTAAATTAACACATATGAATAAAAATACAATTCTACCGTTTATTCTAATTTTTTGCTTATCGCTAGCTAGTTACGCTCAAAATAATTCTAGAACCCTTTCAGGTATAATTACAGACAATAACGGTTTACCTGTACCAGGAGTAGAAGTTGTTCATGAACAAACGGGTAATGGAGTAACTTCAAATTTTGAAGGTCGATATGAAATCTCTGATAATTTTACAGAAAATTCAATTTTAGTCTTTTCCTATTTTGGATTAAAAACTAAGAAAATTACAGTTGGCTCAAACAACGAAATCGATGTCGTACTAGAGCCTAGTGAAGAGCAATTAGGTGAAGTAGTAGTATTAGGATATGGTTCTCAATTACGTAAAAACATTACTGGTTCAGTCTCTACCATAGAAGGAGAAGCGTTTGAGTCTAGACCAAATAATCAAGTAGGCTCGTTACTCCAAGGGCAGTCTGCTGGTGTTCAAGTTGTTTCAGGATCAGGAAAACCTTCTGCTGGTTTTAGTGTTCGTATTCGTGGCACCAACTCCATTAATGCAGGTAGTGAACCCTTATACGTTGTAGATGGTGTTCCTACTACCGATACAAGATCTATAAACCCAGCCGATATTGAATCTATAACTGCACTTAAAGATGCTTCTTCAGCAGCAATTTATGGTGCTCAAGGTGCAAATGGTGTTGTTCTTATTACGACTAAACAGGGTACATCTGAAAAACCAACGGTAACTTTCGATTCGTATGTTGGTGTTTCGCAAGTCTGGAGAACTTTGCCTGTATTAAACGGAGAGCAATATAGAGATTTAATGACTGAAATTGGTTTAAATACAGATTGGGACAGCTTCAATAATCAAACCGATTGGCAAAACAAAATATTTCAAAATGGTCTTTCCGAAAACTACCAAGCTTCTGTTTCGGGTAAAACTGGCTCAACAAATTATTATGTATCTGCTGGATATACAGCCCAAGAAGGAGCTGTTAGAAGTTCTTCTTTAGAACGCTCAAATTTTAAAATAAACTTTGATCAACAAATTAACGACAATATAAAAATAGGAACTCGCATTGCTTACACTCAATACAGTGATGTAGATGTAAATGATAATAACAATGTAAATGCAGGTGGCGTTTTATTAGGGGCTTTAACAACTCCTTCTATTATTGGGGTGTTTAATCCTAATGGAAGTTTTACAAGTAATCCATTTCAAAATTGGGAAAATCCATTAGCAAGTACGGATGGTTTAGAAAGAGAATTTACGAGCAATCGCTTTCTAGGAAATATATTTTTAGAAGCAAAATTTCTGAAACATTTTAAGTACAGAATTAATTATGGTATTGATGAAAACGCTGGAATTTTCGATTCATTCTTAGATCCATTTAGAACAGGTTTTGGTTCTGCTATTGGTGGTCAATCTATAAATAACACTAACAAAACATCTTACTATATTTTCGAAAATACACTTACCTATAACAAGACTGTTCAAAAACATTTAATTGAAGCTTTAGTAGGTACGGTTGGTCAAAAATTTCGATTCGAAAACAGCAGTATAGAAACAAGAAATTTTTCTGGGGGAAGCGTTTCAACTCCAAATGGCGGAGCCATTTTATTTAACGCAACAGCAGATAAATCTGAACGATCTAATGCTTCTTTTATAAGCAGACTCAACTACAGTTTTGATGATACTTATTTACTAACTGCTAACTTTAGAGCAGATGGCTCGAGCGCTTTTGGACCAGATAATCGTTGGGGGTATTTTCCTTCTTTTTCTTTAGGATGGAGAGTTTCTAACGAGTCCTTTTTAGAAAATGTTGATGTAATAAACGATTTTAAACTACGTGCCGGATGGGGAATTGTAGGAAACGATCAAATCGATAATTTTGCTTACCTCGGTCGTGTGGGCTCTGGCGCAAATTATCCTTTTGCAGGAGTTGCCCAACCTGGAACATTCCCCGCATCTATAGAAAACCTTACACTGCGTTGGGAAGAGTCTCAACAAACTAATTTTGGTTTAGACATAGAATTATTTCAAAGTAGACTTGCATTCACTTTTGATGCATACGTAAAAAACACCAATCAGCTACTTTTAAATGCTCCTTTACCAACATCAACAGGTTTTGATAGTGCAATACAAAACATTGGTTCGCTAGAAAACAGAGGAATTGAGTTTAGTTTAAATTCTGTTAACTTTTCAAACAATACTTTTTCATGGAATTCAGGTTTTAATGTATCATTTAATAGAAACGAAGTGGTAGATATCCTAGGGCAAGAACTTTTGCAAGCACCTATTGCAGGTGGTCGTGGCGAAGCCAGTATAGCTAGAGAAGGTGAACCTTTAGGAAGTTTATATGGCTACATTTTTGGAGGAGTAGACCCCGCAACTGGTAATTCGTTTTATATTAATAGAAATGGGGAATCTACTTTTAACCCAACCCCAGATGACCGAACCATTATTGGAGACCCAAATCCAGATTTCTTTTTTGGTTTTACCAACACCTTTACTTATAAAAACTTCGACTTATTTGTTTTTATACAAGGTTCTTACGGGAATGATCTATTAAATGCTACAAGAATAGAAACCGAAGGCATGATTGGTCCTAAAAATCAATCCTTATCTGTTATAAATAGATGGAGAAATCCTGGCGATGTTACCAATATTCCAAGAGCAAGTTTTGGAAATATAGAAAACTCTAGAGTTTCTACTCGTTTTATAGAAGACGGTTCGTATGTTCGATTCAAAACCATTACCCTAAGCTACAATTTACCTACCAAGTGGTTAGACTTTCTTAAAATAAGTGCTCTAAAATTTTATGCAACGGGTGAAAATATTTTTACCATAACCGATTATTCGGGTTTCGATCCAGAAGTAAATGCCTTCGGTGGTAGCAACACCGTTCAAGGTATAGATTTTGGAACCTATCCACAAACGAGAAACTTAATTATGGGAGTAAGTGCAACTTTTTAAAATAAAACAAATGAAAAAAAATATATTTATAGCATTAACCTGTTTTACAGTTATATTTAGTAGCTGCGAAGATTTTGTAGATATCGACCCCATTTCTGAAGAGACTTCTGCAAATGCTTACCAAACTGCCAATCAAATTGAAGCGGCGCTGGTTGGAGCTTATGAGTCTTTTCAATCGTCAGAATACTATGTTTGGGACTTCGTTGTTTTTCAAGATATACGTTCTGATAATTGTTATGCAGGCGGTGATAATCCTGAGATTTTTCAAGTTGATTTTCTTGAAATTGAACCTACACATTCAAGGATCTTTACACATTGGTCTAATATATTCAACGCCATTTCTAAAGCTAATTTAGTCATAGAAAGAGTTGAGTTTATAGACGATCCAGCATTAACAGAAGAAAGGAGAGCTCAAATTAAAGGAGAAGCCCTTTTTTTAAGAGCTTATCATTATTTTACATTGGTAAAACTATTTGGCGGCGTTCCTTTGTTAACAGAACCCGTTAGCTCTGCTGAACCAGAAAATGTAAATATTCCACGTTCTTCTGTACAGGAAGTTTACGATCAAATTTTGTTAGATTTAGATGAAGCAAGTTCTCTTTTACCAGATGTTTTTGGTAATGATGCAAGTATAAACAAAGGTAGAGCAACAACAGGTGCAGTACATGCATTAGCAGCTAAAGTAAATGCACAAAAACCATCACCCGATTACACGGCTGTACTAAATCATATTGAAGCTTTAGAAGAAAGTGAAGCAAACTACCAACTAGTAGATTATGCTCAATTATTTAATGGCAACTCCTATAATAATGCAGAATCAATTTTAGAAGTTCAATACTTAGGAAGTAACGAAGGGAACTATGGCCCTCAGCTCCTTTTGCCTCCATCTATCACTGGAGATGCTTGGAGAAAATTTGCAACGCCTTCGGTAGATGTTGTAAATGCATTTGATGAAGAAAACGACGAAATTAGAAAAAATGCTTCCATTGTGTTTGAGTCAGCTCAATGGGTAGATGAGTACTGGGGTAATTCTCCAGGAAGCATAATTCCATTTAGTTATAAATGGAAAAATGCTAATGGATTTGCAAGCGCAGATAACACTTATTTACTTAGATATGGAGATTTAGTTCTTCTAAAAGCAGAAGCCTTTAATGAACTTGGACAATTAAATGAAGCTATAAACGAAGTAAATCGCATTAGAGCTCGAGTACAGTTACCCGAACTTACCTCAGAACAGTCTAATTCTCAAGCAACTTTAAGAAATTCTATTTTAAAAGAAAGAAGATTGGAACTTTTTCTTGAAGGTCATAGATGGGACGACTTAGTACGATACGACAGAGTTGTACAGAGAATGAACAATTTACAAGAAATTGATTTAAGAGATGGAAGTACTGTTAATTATAATATGACGCCAGAAAAAATAGTCCTTCCCATTCCACAACAAGAATTAGATAGAAATCCAACTTTGACGCAAAACCCTTTATAAAAATATTAGTCATGAAAACTTATTTTAAATACATAGCCTTTGTTTTTGCGCTCCTCGCACTATTTACATCGTGTACAGAAGATAACCTTCAACCAGAAGGTCAATGGGAGTTAAGCGAAGCTGAAATTATTTATCCAGAAATGGATGAAACCATTATTCTAAATCAAAATAATCCTACAGAAACCCTCTCATTTCAATGGAGCGAAGCCATCTCTTCAGAAAATTACGCTGTAACTTATTCAGTTGTAATAGATACGTTAGATTCTACTGAATTTAACTCGCCTATTTTAGAAGTTGAATCGAACAATAATGGGAGAGATCTAAACGCAGAAATTTCTTTTGAAGAATTAGATGAAGCGCTTGCAGTTGCTGGCTTTACTGCAAATGAAGTTGCTGAAGTTAGTTTAGCAATTAAAGCTACAAGCCTCAGCAAAAATAGTTATGCTGTTCAAAGGCTAAATTTAAGACGCTTTGAAAACGAATCTTTACCAACTGAACTTTATATTTCTGGAACTTCTGCAGAAAATGCTAATAATTTGGAAAATGCAATTCCAATGAAGCGATTAAATGATGCTGATGGTCAAGCTTCTGCAGTTTTTGAAGTGTATACAAGTTTTACAGAAGAAGGAAGTTTTCAATTATTTGCTCAACAATCATTACCTACAATTACTTATGGAGGCAGCAACGGTAATTTAATTAGAAATGCCCCTGGCATTGAAGTTTCAGAAACTGGTCAATATAGAATTCAAGTAGACCTTGAAAATGAAACCTATAACCTACTTAAAATTGATAACTGGAGTGTAGTAGGCGAAATAATTAACGGAGGTTGGGATGGAGATGAACCTCTTCAATATCAAGGTAATGGAGTTTGGAGAGCTTCACTTAATTTAGTGCAATCGGGTAATTTTGTTTTTAGAGCAAACAACAACTGGGACTATTTGTTAAAACGTATAGTTGGTACCCAACTCAGCCTTGTTATGGAGTCTGAAGCTGGAAGTCAAGGTGTAGAAGTAGAAGATATTCCTTCAAATAATGTTGGTTCTTATTTTATAACCTTAGACCTTTCAGCCAATGCTTATACTTTTTTAATTGAGTTAGATGATTCAGAGCCAGACCCAATTGATGCTCCTACTCAATTATTCTTACTTTCAAACAATCAAGTTATACAGGAATTTACGCGAGACGGAGATCAATTTTCATCTCCTAATTTCATTCCATTTCAAAGCGGAGTAAATTATTCATTAAATTCTCAAGAAGATGGAAATGGAGTTAGCTACGCAATTGCAGGAAATTTAATTGGAGAAACTACTACTCCAAATGCAGACATGGTTACAGAAAACTCAACCTTAATAGAAAGCGATACTAATTTTAGCGTTAATAATGATGTATCCTTACGCTTAAATTTCGATTTTAGCTCTTCTTCACTAAACTGGACTTATTACAACTTCAAGCTTTTTCATTGGAGCGAGTGGGAGTCTAGAGATGAATTTCAAATGAACTACCAACATCCAAATCAATATTCTATTTCGGTAGACTTAGAAGCGGGTTACGAAATGAAATTTATAAGTCCTTGGGATTTTGATATGGGTTCTACTTCACCAAACGCCTTATCTGGAGACATTATAAACGGTGGTGGAGAAAATTTAACTCCTGTTAACACAAGCGGTAGTTTTACAGTAACTATTTCACTGAACAACGATTACCAAACAGGAACTTACACATTCGAATAAAAAATTAATAAGATGAAATTGAAAAAAATGAATTACATATTTGTCTTTTTTGCAATAACTTTTACTGTATCATTAAACTCGTGCAGCTCAGATGAAGATCCTAATTTTGAACCGCCTGTTGCTGAGGTTCCCGATGAAAATATTGAAAACATTGAATTTTACTTAACAACTCCAAATCAGAGTAACTTGGTAAGTTTACAAGACGGAGGAATACAAAGCTTAACAGAAAATGAGAATTTTACTATTAACGTAGATGCTTCAGAAACCTACCAAAGTATAGAAGGGTTTGGTTTTACATTAACTGGCGGTAGCGCATTACACATCAACAACATGTCTGCTGCTGCCAGAAGTAATTTATTAAACGATTTGTATGGTAGTGATGGTGTTCACTCCAATTACGTTAGGGTAAGTATTGGCGCTTCAGATTTAGATCAAAATCCATTTACTTACAACGACTTAGCTTCAGGGCAAACCGACCCCAATCTAGATAACTTTTCAATTGCGCAAGACTTAATAAATCTAGTTCCTGTTTTGCAAGAAATCATAGCCATTAATCCAGATATTATCATTCTTGGTTCGCCATGGTCTGCTCCAACTTGGATGAAAAGTAACCAATCTTTTGTAGGGGGAGAATTATTGCCCGAATACTATAATACTTATGCAAATTATTTTGTAAAATATATTCAGGCAATGCAAGCCGAAGGTATAACTATAGACGCAATTACCATACAAAATGAACCTGAAAATCCTTTTAATAACCCAAGCATGGTAATGACTGCAAGTGAGCAAGCCAATTTTATTGCAAATCATTTGGGGCCGGCTTTTCAGCAAGCTAGCATTACAACTAAAATTATCACTTTCGATCATAATCCAGATAACATAAGTTATCCTATTTCAATACTTAATAATGCAGAAGCAAACCAATATGTAGATGGATCTGCATTTCATTTATATGCTGGAGATATCAGTGCTTTAAGCGCAGTTCATAATGCTCATCCAGATAAAAATATTTATTTCACAGAGCAATGGATCCAAGCGCCTGGAGATTTTGCATCAGACTTAAGGTGGCACACTAGAGAGTTAATTATTGGCGCAACTAGAAATTGGAGTAAAAATGTACTTCAATGGAATTTGGCTGCAGATGCCAATAATAATCCACACACAGATGGTGGTTGTACAGAATGTTTAGGCGCTTTTACAATTATAGGAAATAATGTAACAAAAAATCCTGCTTATTATATTATTAAACAAGCATCGAGTTTTGTAAAACCTGGTTCGCTGAGAATTAAATCAAACACAAGTTCATCGGTTAGAAATGTTGCTTTTTTAACTCCAGAAAACGAAATTGTAGTTATTGTACAAAACGATACCGACCAGCAACAAGATTTTAACATCAATGTTACTTCAAACCCAATTACAACAAGCCTTCCAGCTGGAGCTGTGGGCACTTACGTTTGGCGTCAAAATTAATTGAATATGAATAAGTATATTTCACTTTTAATGGCAAGTTTTCTTTGGTTTATAATTTCATGCAGTAACCAAAATCAAGCTCCAAAGGCCGAGAAAGAAAACAGCAAACAAAAACATCATTTTGATACAGAAGATTCTAAGTTGGTCAATTTTAGCAAGTTAAAACTATACACGACGTCTAAAAATGAAAACAAAAGACTAACGTTAGATGGTGAGTTGAATTTTCAAGATGCTAATCAACCTTTAGAAAATGAAGTTTCAATTTTTGTAAATCCAAATAAAAGCTTTCAAGAATTTATTGGAATAGGTGGAGCAATTACAGATGCATCTGCAGAAGTTTTTTCTAAACTAAGTAAGAAAAATCAAGATGAATTACTAAAGGCATATTTTCATGAGGATGGAATTAATTACAACATCATTAGAACCAGTATTCATAGTGCAGATTTTGGTTTGGGAAGCTTTACTTACATAGAAGATGGAGATGACGAACTCAAAACCTTTTCTATTGCAAAAGACAAAGAAAAAAGAATTCCCATGATTAAAAAAGCACAAGAAATTATTGGTGAAGATATGATGTTTTATGCAAGTCCTTGGAGCCCACCTGCCTTTATGAAAACCAACAACAATATGCTTCAAGGTGGTAAACTACTTCCTAAATATTATCAAACCTGGGCAGACTATTTTGTGAAGTTTATCAACGCTTATGAAAAAGAAGGTATTCCGGTTTGGGGTGTAACCATTCAAAACGAACCTATGGCTACACAGCGTTGGGAATCTTGTATTTATACAGCCGAAGAAGAACGTGATTTTTTAAAAAATCACCTCGGACCTACTTTCGAAAAAAATGGACTTAAGGACAAAAAAATTGTAGTTTGGGACCACAACAGAGATTTAATTTCTCACCGAGCAAATGTTATTTTTGAAGATAAAGAAGCCATGAAATATGCATGGGGTATTGGTTTTCATTGGTACGAAACTTGGACGGGTGGCGATCCAAAATATGATAATTTGAAAAATATTACAGAATCGTATCCAGATATAAATTTATTATTTACGGAAGGCTGCCAAGAAAAATTTGACTCAAAAGCATATCAACGTTGGAGCAACGCAGAACGTTACGGAAATTCTATGATAAACGATTTTAATAGTGGTACGGTTGGCTGGACAGATTGGAATATTTTATTGAATGAATACGGTGGACCAAACCATGTTGAAAATTTTTGCTTTGCTCCTATTCATGCAGACACACAAAAAGATGAGTTAATTTACACCCCTTCTTACTACTACATTGGTCATTTTTCAAAATTTATTGAAGTTGGTGCTAAACGAATAAGTACAACTACAAGTAGAACTACCATTGAAAGCACAACATTTCAAAATCCAGATGGAAGTATGGTAACAGTAGTTATGAATGCTACAGACCTGCCAATAAAATACAACTTAATTGTAGAAAATCAGGAAGTAATTAACACTATTCCGGCTAGAGCAATGCAAACACTTTTATATTGATTAATTAGAAATTGGAAGCAACTTTAAAACTCAGAGTATGAAAAATAAATTACAAACGCTAATTTTAAGCTTTGGCTTATTTCAACTTTGCCTATTTAGTGGGTTTAGTCAAATAATAGCAGATGGAACTTACCAAATATATTCAGAGACACATGACGCTACCTTAGAGTCGCCAACAGATGTAAACCAAGACGACTCTAGTAATGGTCAAATCAATAATTTGTTTGGTTCAACTTCAGATGTAAATAATGCTTATCAATTGTTTGAGTTTATTCACCAAGGAAGTGATATCTATAAAATTAAAAATATAGGTACTAATCAATTTATCGGTATAAAAGACAATTGGTGTGGTAACGGTGGAGAAGTTATTGCTAGGTATGCTGAAACCGATACCAATGTAGAATTTTTCGTTTCTCAAGATGCAATTTCTGGACAATTTATAATTCAAATTGCTTTTACCAATTGCAACTTTGGGTCGGTTAATGATCCTGCCCGATCGTTTGATTTAGGTAGCTCAACTGGTTCAGTCAGGACTTTTGGCGACACAGGCGGCAACCAACAATTCAGGTTAAAATCAATTTCGCCAGTAGTTAGCGACAGAACTTATCGAATTTTTACCGATGCAACCAATAGCTTTATTGAGTCGCCAGTAAATGTAAATCAAGACGATTCTGGAGATGCAACCGTTAATAATTTATTTGCCGCTGCTTTAGATGAAGCAAACAATTTTCAACAGTTTCAATTTACTTACCAGTACACCAACCCAAATGGCGATATTTATTCCATTAGAAATTTAGGAACCAATCAATATATAGGCCTTAAAGATAATTTTTGTGGAGATTTTGGAGAAGTAATTGCTCGATTTGCAGAAAACGATGCAGAAGCTCAGATTGTTATTTCTAAAGATGAAAATTCTGGAAAAATTCTTTTTCAAAAGAGCGACTCAGGTAGTTGCTCGTATTTTGATTTAACAGGGAGCGGAAAAATTAGAACATTTAATGATACAGGCTTCAATCAGCAATTTAGAGCCATTCCAACTACTACCTATATTTACGATAATTCATGGTCTCCTTCTGCCCCAACTGGTGGTGAAGATGTATTAATTCTAAATGGAACATTTGCTACAGCTTCAGATTTAGATTTAAACTCAATTCTTATAGCCAATAATGCTAGTATGGAAATAACAGCTGGCCACGTGTTAACAATCAATAAAAGCTTCAATAATCAAGGAAACTTCACCTTTAAAAGTAATAATTCGGGTTCTGCTCAATTAGCAAATCTTAGTGGAGTTGAAATACGAGGAGATGTAAGCATAGAGCGTTTTATTCCGAAAAGAAATGATAATGGTCGTGCATTTCGGTTTTTAGCTTCTGCAGTTGGCAATGTAAACATTGCAGATGCCTGGCAGCAACAAACACATATTACAGGTGCTGTTGGTAATGTAGGTGAAACCAGTGTAGATGGTTTTGATGAAACACTAAGTGGAGCTCCTTCTATGTTTGAATATAACCATCAACTTGAAGACCAAATTAACAATAATGCGTGGCAAGCCATTTCATCTACTAACCAAGATATTGAATTAGGCAAACCTTACCGCTTATATGTTCGTGGAAATAGAAGTATTAATCTAGAAAGTAATACCACTCCGGCAACTGATGTAACCCTAAGGGCAACTGGAAACTTACACACCGGTGAATTTGAGGTTGAAACATCAAACTTTGCAAACAACTTCTCTTTTATAGGAAACCCATATCAAGCTGTAGTGAATTTGAATAATTTAACCTATGGTAATGGCGTAAATACAAATTCCGTTTACTATTGGGATCCTTCATTAGGAACGGCTGGCGGATTTGTAACCATTAGTTTGCCTGGAGGTGTACCCAACCCAAGCAGTACAAATGCGAACGAATTTTTACGACCTGGCCAAGCTGTGTTTATTCAAAATAACAATACTGGTTCAGATTATAGCATTAGATTTAATGAAGACGATAAAACAACTTCTGGTACACAAACCCAAGTTTTTACTACAGGTACTCAAAATGCTTTCATTAATTTAAGAATTTACAAGACAGATAAATTTGAAAATGGCGAAGCAGAAGAAGACGCTTTAGGCTATCGTTTTATACACCAAGCTCATAATGAAATAAACCAGAATGATGCAACCAAAATGGGAAACCCAGGAATAAATTTAGCTGCCGTAAACAACAATAAGCTTTTAGCCATTGAAACTAGAAATATACCTACAGAAACCACAGCATTACAAGTGTTCTTAAACAATCTAGAAAATTCTAATTACACATTTCGTATCCATAAAGAAAATTTTGCAGAACACTTAAATGTTTCCTTATTAGATGCATACTTAGGCACTAGCATACCAATAACAGAAAATATACAAACCTATTCTTTTGATGTAGACCAAGCTATACCTTCATCTATGAATATATTGAGGTTTTCATTAGTTATAGAAAATGTATCGCTAAGCACTACTGAGCTTGAGCTTAACGATACCCTAAAATTATATCCCAACCCCGTTGAAAATCTCTTGTATATACAAGATGAAAGACTTCAAAATAGGACTATAAGTTATACTATTTTCGATCTCAAAGGAAGAAAACTACTTGCTAATTCTTTAGATGTTGATGATTCTTCAAAATTTCAAATCAACACAAATTCTTTATCTAAAGGTGTTTATATGCTTAGAATTAATACCAAAGATCAAAAGATTTATACCCGTAAAATAATTAAAAAGTAAACTAAATATGAATAAAAATGGAAATTATGACAACAAATTACAAATTACAATCAAAACAATTAAGCCTAAAACCTCTAGTTATTATGTTATGTTTAGTCTTTTCAGCTGGGCTAAAGGCTCAAATTATTGAAGATGGAACTTATCAAATTTACAACAATGTTCATGGCGAAGTAATAACCACTGAAACATCAGACGATTTTGATGCATTTATGACTGCACCAGACGAAACAGACGATTTTCAACTATGGAGCTTTACGCACCAAGAAGACGATATTTACATTATAGAAAACTTAGGCTCTAGCAATACACTAGGAATAAATGATGGTTGGTGTGGAGTATTTGGAGATGTAAAAGCAAACTTTTCGAGTACAGATGCTAACGTTGCTTTTAAAATAACTGAAGCTGAAACCGAAGGGACTTATGTTTTCGAAATTGGTTTTACTGAATGTAATTTTGGTTCAGTTAATGATCCTGTAAAAGCATTCGATATTCAAGATGGGGCATCTGGTGCTGAAATTCAAACTTTTGACGTAGACATTACAAATCCAAACCAACAGTTTCAAATTGTTGTGCCTGGAACATTAAGCAATAATTCATTTGCTAAACCAGAGTTTACATCTTTTTTTAACAGCAATACAAAGAAATTCTCAGTAAACTCAAACGAAATTATCAACCAGATTGAACTATTTAACCTAAGTGGAAAATTAGTCAAAACTATCAAAGATATTAATAGTCAAAATGCATCTATAGACCTAAGTACTGTATCTAATGGATTGTATATTGTAAGATATTCAATACAAGATAAATTGTATTCTTCAAAAACCCTTGTTTACTAATTATTAGCCTACATTGTTCAAAAGCTTTAGAGTTTAGTATTCTAAAGCTTTTTTATTTTCAAATTATCTAAATTTCATAGAGGCTATGCGCTTTATTTTATAATCATGCTTCAACTTGATTGACACTTCTACGTGCCATAATTTTTCTTCTGCTTGAAGCGGTTTAGGAATACTATTCTGCTACCTTTAAGCATTTCAACAAAAAAAACAAGATTAATTCCGAATTTAAACATGCAAATTTTCACGTTTTTACTTTTTACTTTAGCGGTTGCTCTAGTTTCTTATTTAGCTACTCGAAAAACAAAAACAAATTCATCTGACAGTTATTTTTTAGGTGGAAGAAGTTTAACAGCTGGAGTTATTGCGGGGTCTCTACTTCTAACAAATTTATCTACAGAACAAATTGTGGGATTAAATGGCTCTGCTTACAATAGTGGAATTTCTGTTATGGCGTGGGAAACTTTGGCAGCAATAGCAATGATTATAACTGCTATTTTCTTATTACCAAGGTATTTAAAAAGTGGTCTTACTACTATTCCTCAATTTTTAGCTAATCGATTTGATGTAACTACTAAAACCTTTACTTCTGCCTTATTTTTAACTGGCTATGTAGTGGTATTATTACCTGTAATTTTATACTCGGGTTCTTTAGCTATAAGTGGAATGTTTAATATACCAGATTTGTTGGGTGTTTCACACAAAGAGTCTATCTGGATATGTGTTTGGGCAATAGGGATAACTGGAATTTTTTATGCAGTTTTTGGAGGTTTAAAAGCCGTTGCAGTTTCCGATTCCATAAATGCTATTGGGCTTTTAATAGGTGGTTTACTTATTCCTATTTTTGGTTTGCTAGTTGTTGGCGAAGGAAATATATTATCAGGCTTAAATATACTCATAGATGAAAATCCAGGTAAGTTTTCATCAATTGGTACTAAAACTGACCCCGTTCCTTTTCATACCTTATTTACAGGTATGATGCTAGTAAATTTATTCTATTGGGGAACCAACCAGCAAATTATACAGCGAGCTCTAGCTGCAAAAAACCTTAAAGAAGGCCAAAAGGGATTGCTTTTAGCATCATTCATAAAAATATTGGGCCCTATTATTGTTGTATTGCCAGGTATAATAGCATATCATATTTTCGAAGGAAATTTAGATAATGCAGATAGCGCCTATCCAATGCTAGTGAACAAAGTATTGCCTGATGCATTTGTTGGATTTTTTGCAGCTGTTTTGTTTGGTGCCATTTTAAGCTCCTTTAATGGAGCCTTAAATAGTTCGGTTACTTTATTTGGTCTAGATATTTACAAACAACATTTTAATGCTATGGCTAACGAAAAGTTAGTGATTAAGCGTGGCAAAACTTTTGGAATTATACTTGCATTTTTTGCCATGTTTATAGCACCATTAATAGCAAACGCTGGTAGTTTATTTAGTTACCTACAAGAAGTAAACGGTATTTATAGCATACCGATACTCAGCATTATAGTTATTGGGTTTACGACTAAAAAAGTTCCTGCAATAGCTGCAAAAATTGGCTTAATATCAGGTTGTTTACTCTATGTGGTTAGTCAATTTATTATGCAACCCTATTTTGAAAATCAAGCTCTTATAGACGCAAAATTAAATGGCGTAACAAACACACTTCAATTGGCAGAAATAAAAGCAAGTGCTTATCCACATTACTTAGATATTATGGCTTTACTATTTGTAATAAATATTAGTTTAATGTTATTAATTGGTAAGCTTTTTACCCTTAAAAATCCTTTTACGCAAAAATATACCAAACAAGTAGAAATCACACCTTGGAAGCATCTTTACACTGCCGGAATAGTTATAAGCCTATTGGTAGTAGGTATCTATATATATTTTGCTTAACTTAATTGCTTTACTACAGTTACCTAGCATTTCCTGATACTATAATTCAAAAAACATTTCTTTTTAAATCAAAAAATACTGATAATAAGATATCTATATTTTTTTACTAATTCTAAAGTTTCATCGAATTGAGCAAACAAACTTAAATCAATAGATAGAATTGTTTAAAAATTATTATATTAATTTTAAAGAGTTGAATTTTAAATAGCAAAGAAGTATATGAGCATAGGATTTGTAAAAGAAAGCGACCAAGAAGAACCTATTGTAATTCCACCAAGAGCAGCATTGCCCGATCATATAACTAATTATGTAACTCCGTTAGGAAAAAAAATGCTAGAAAAAGAAAAAACGAATTTAGAAAAACAACAAACGGAACTTGATATTCAGGATGAAACTGAAAGAAGACGTGCAGCTTCCATGATCAACGGAAAACTAAATTTACTTGTAGAGCGAATAAAGACTGCTCAAATTATTGATCCTAAACAACAAAATCAAAATGAAGTGCGTTTTGGCGCAAAGGTTAAATTTAAAATGAATGGAAATCTTCAAGAATTTCAAATTGTGGGTGTAGATGAAGCCGATGTAAAAGAAAAGAAAATTGCTTTTATCTCTCCTTTAGCCAAAGCGATGACTTCAAAAAAACAAGGTGACCAATTTGAATTTAAATTAGGTGATGAAATTCGACCTATAAAGATTTTAGAGATAAAGTATGAGTAGAATTTTCAGTAGTTAAATTGCAGAAATTGCGAGAGTCAAGAACTTATTCATTTAATAAATGAGTCTTAGGGTGTTGATTTTCAAGCAACTTCTTAATTTGAAATAGATAACCTAAACATAACCCGTTGTAATGTTTTTGAAAACAAAAAATCCTGATGCGACTGCAACAGGATTTTTGCGCTCCCCCTCAAAGACTCGAACTTTGGACCCTCTGATTAATCCCGCAGTTGCGGGAC
>CBFIGU010000045.1:0-19208 GCA_965662165.1 Psychroflexus sp. | reverse complement strand
TTCAAAATTCAGAGTAAACATTTTTGTCTCATTACTAGAGATTTATGTAAAAGACTTACAGAAACTTAACCTAGAAATAATAAAGCGATGTCGTGTAGAATGCGTACTTTTGCAGCTTATTATATTTTATGACAAATTTTTCAGAATTAGGCTTACAAGAAGATTTATTGAAAGCCATTAGCGACTTAGGATTTGAGTCGCCTAGCGAAGTCCAAGCACAAGCCATCCCTATTTTATTAGAAAAAGAAACTGATTTAGTTGCTTTAGCACAAACCGGGACAGGAAAAACAGCTGCTTTCGGATTTCCGCTTATTCAGAAAATTAACCTTGACCAAAAACATACTCAAGGATTAATTTTATCGCCGACTAGGGAATTATGCTTACAAATTACCAACGAATTTCAAAATTACGGAAAATATAGCGCAGGTCTTCGTACCGTAGCCGTATATGGTGGAGCAAGTATTACAGACCAAGAAAAACAAATAAAAAAAGGCGCACAGATTATTGTAGCTACGCCTGGCCGTATGAAGGACATGCTAAAACGCGGAATGATAGATATTTCGCAATTAGCCTATTGTGTTTTAGACGAAGCTGACGAAATGCTTAATATGGGTTTTTACGAAGATATAACCGATATTTTAGCCCATAGCCCAAAAGAAAAATCAACTTGGCTTTTTAGTGCTACTATGCCTAAAGAAGTGGCTAGCATTGCTAAAAAGTTTATGAATAGTCCTAAAGAAATTACAGTAGGACAACGTAACGTAAGTACCAAAAGTGTTAGTCATGAGTACTTTTTAGTTTCAGCTAGAGATCGATATAATGCTTTAAAACGTTTAGTAGATGTAAATCCAGAAGTTTACGCATGTGTATTTTGTAGAACCAAAAGAGACACCCAAAAAGTAGCTGAGCGTTTAATTGAAGATGGCTATAACGCCGCTGCACTTCATGGCGATTTAAGCCAGAGTCAGCGAGATATGGTTATGAAAAGCTTCAGGAATAAACAAGTACAAATTTTGGTAGCTACAGATGTAGCAGCACGTGGAATTGATGTAGACGATATTACGCACGTAATTAATTATCAACTTCCAGATGAAGTTGAAATCTATACACACCGAAGTGGAAGAACAGGAAGAGCGGGCAAAACTGGTAAATCTTTAGTGATTCTTACCAAATCTGAATTGCGAAAAATAAAACAAATAGAGCGCATTATTGGGCAAAACTTTACGGAAGAAAATATTCCTTCTGGCGAAGAAATTTGTAAAAAACAATTATTTCATCTCGTAAACGAAATTAAGGAAACAGAAATAAATCATAAGATTGATGAACACCTTCCTAAACTTGAAGAAATGCTTGCCGATTTATCTAAGGAAGATTTAATCAAAAAGTTTTTCTCTGTAGAGTTTACTCGCTTCTATAATTATTATAAAGATGCCGGAAGCATTAGCAAACCATCGGCAAACGAAAAAGATTACCAAAGTAGAGAAAATCTAAATGAAACTCGTTTCTTTATTAATTTAGGAGAAAAAGATGGTTTTAATTGGATGCAGCTAAAAGATTTCTTGAAAGAAAGCTTAGACTTAGGCAGAGATGGTGTTGCTAAAGTAGATGTAAAAGATAGTTTTTCATTTTTTAATGTAGACAAAGCTGAAGAACCAAAAGTAATGCAGTTTTTTGAAGATTTCACCTACCAAGGTAGAAACATTAATGTTGAAATTACAAAAGACAAAGGTAAACGTGGTGGCGGCGGTGGCCGAAGAAATGACCGAAAAAGATCTGGTGGTTTTGGAAGACGCAGTGACGATAGCAAAAAAAGTTTTGGTAAATCTAGAAAAGGAAAAAAAAGTAATGTAGAATCTTCGTTTAATCGAAGACGTTCTAAGAATAAATAAAATCCTAAATAAATAATAAGAACTAGTCATAGCCAACAAAAAACTAGTTTATTCGTTTTTGAAATGAAACACTATTTTACAGGAATATTATTACTAATAGTTTGTTTTTCATCTTGGTCTCAGAACCAAGGTGAATTGCAAGTTATTGCTGGTGAAGTTTTAAATGCTGCTAACGATAAAGCCTTAGATGGTGTAAACATTGTAAATACTACTAGAGTAAAAGGAAGCATTACAGACCAAGATGGGCGTTTTACCTTAATGGCTGCGGTAAATGACACACTGTTTTTTCAATACTTAGGCTTTAAACCTATACAAGTAAAAATTACGGAAGATTGGGTAAAATTTGGTGAAGTTAAAATTAAAATGACCGAAGCAGCAATTGCCTTAGAAGAAGTAACTGTAAAAGATGTTCAACTTACTGGATTTTTAGAAATAGACGCTAAGAATATTCCTATTTACGACGATTTTAGATATAGTATTTCGGGACTTAATTATGGTTACGAAGGCGGAGATTATCAAAAATCAGCATTTTCAAAAACCTTAGAATCCATATTTAATCCAGCAGACTTTTTGTATCAAACCTTTGGCAAAAAAGGAAAAGAGATGCGAAAGCTTCGTAAAATGAAAGATGATGATGAGATTCGAAACATTTTACAAGACAAATTTGACCGGGAAACACTTGCTGCTGTTTTAGGCGTAAGTAAACCTGATATTGATGAAATTTTAAGTCGTTGCGATTATTCAAAACAATTTATAACCACCGCAAACGATTTGCAAATACTAGACGCCATTAGTAGTTGTTTTGAAGAATATAGAGCCATAAATCGTTAAGTTAAAGCACATGAAAATTGCAGTTCTTACAGGAGCAGGAATTAGTGCAGAAAGCGGAATTAAAACGTTTAGAGACCACAACGGACTTTGGGAAGGTCACGATGTTACCGAAGTGGCTAGTCCTCAAGGTTGGATCAACAACAAAGAGCAAGTTTTAAAATTCTATAATTTAAGAAGAAGGCAACTCTTACAAGTTGAACCCAATCCAGCACATTACGCCCTGACAGAATTACAGCAACATTTTGATGTGCAAATTGTAACTCAAAACATAGATAACCTTCATGAAAAAGCGGGCAATCAACATGTTTTGCATCTGCATGGAGAGCTTTTAAAAGTTAGAAGCGAAAAAAATGAGCGTTTGATTTACAATTGGGAAAAAGATTTAAAAATTGGCGACCTTGCTGAAGACAACGCACAACTCAGACCACATGTAGTTTGGTTTGGCGAAAGTGTTCCTGCTATAGAAAAGGCTTCCAAGATTTTTGAAAATTGCGATCTCGCTCTCGTTATTGGAACTTCTTTAAAAGTGTATCCGGCAGCTGGTTTGTTAGACTTTGTTTCATCATCTTCTAGAATTTACTATGTAGACCCAAAACCAACTGATTATTTACCACAACATATTGCTGTCTTTGCTGAAAAAGCTTCAACAGCAACACCAAAAATTGTACAACAAATCATTTCAACCTATTCATAAAATAGTATCACATGAATGCCTTACTCAATATTTCACCTATCGATGGACGTTACCAAAACAAGACACAAAGTTTACAGGCTTACTTTAGCGAGTTTGCTTTAATAAAATATCGTGTTCGAGTTGAAGTTGAATATTTTATTGCACTCTGCGAAGCAAATATTCCACAGCTAGCGTCCGTAGACCATTCTTATTTTGAAAAGCTTAGAAAAATATATACTAGTTTTAGTGAAGAAGATGCTATTCAAATAAAAAACATTGAAAAAATTACCAATCATGATGTAAAAGCTGTAGAGTATTTTTTAAAAGAAAAGTTTGAAGATTTAGGCTTGGTAGAAAGTAAAGAGTTTATTCACTTTGGTTTGACTTCTCAGGATGTAAATAATACTGCAATTCCGTTATCTTTAAAGGAAGCGGTAGAAGAAATTTATATGCCTATGCTCGAAGAGTTAAAAGAAAAACTTGTAGAGTTAAAAGATGAATGGAAAGAAGTTCCACTATTGGCTAGAACTCATGGACAACCAGCTTCCCCTACCCGATTAGGAAAAGAAATTAATGTTTTCATTAAACGATTAGAAGAACAAGAAATTTTATTATTACAAGTGCCTATGGCGGCAAAATTTGGTGGGGCAACAGGAAACTTCAATGCACATCATGTTGCTTACCCAAACCAAGATTGGAAGCTTTTTGCACAATCTTTTGTTGAAAAACAATTAGGCTTACACTACTCTTTTCCAACTACTCAAATTGAACATTACGACCATTTAGCTGCACTTTTTGATGCATTAAAACGCATCAACACCATCTTAATTGATTTAAATAGAGACATTTGGACTTATGTTTCTATGGATTATTTTAAGCAAAAAATAAAAAAAGGTGAAGTTGGTTCTTCTGCTATGCCGCATAAAGTAAATCCTATTGACTTTGAAAATTCTGAAGGAAATTTAGGGGTAGCTAATGCCTTATTTATTCATTTAGCGGAAAAACTACCCGTAAGCAGATTACAGAGAGATTTAACCGATTCTACAGTTTTAAGAAACATAGGAGTTCCGGTAGCACATTCTTTAATTGCATTTCAATCTACGCTAAAAGGTTTAAATAAGTTACTGCTGAATGAAGAAAAAATTAAATCTGATTTAGATGGACAATGGGCTGTAGTAGCTGAAGCAATACAGACTATTTTAAGAAGAGAAAATTACCCTAATCCTTATGAAGCTTTAAAGGAATTAACGCGTAGCAACGAAAAAATCACACAAGCTTCTATTCAGGATTTTATACAAACACTTGATGTTAGCACTGACCTAAAAGAAGAGTTGCTTCAAATAACACCTTTTAATTATACGGGAATTTAAATATGAGTATGATAAAAGCATGGATTTCTGCAGCTCGACTTCGAACTTTACCCCTTTCTATATCGGGAATTTTAGTAGGTACAGCTTATGCACAAATTAATGGCTTCTTTAATGCAACAATTTTTAGTTTAGCGTTAGCCACAACCCTTGCCTTCCAAATACTTTCTAATTTTGCAAATGACTATGGTGATGGTGTAAAAGGTACAGATAACCAAGAACGCATCGGTCCCATGCGTGCTTTACAAAGTGGATTAATTAGCGAACAACAAATGAAAGTTGGCATTATTATAACCAGCATTCTTTCTTTATTTTTTGCTATTTCCTTAATTTATGTATCGTTTGGTAGTGAAAATCTACTCTACTCTTTGGCTTTTATAGCTTTAGGATTACTAGCCATTTATGCAGCCATTAAATATACCGTAGGCAATTCTGCTTATGGATATCGCGGTTTAGGTGATGTATTTGTATTTATTTTCTTTGGATTAGTTAGCGTAATAGGCACTTATTTCTTGTACAGTCAGAAATTAGATTCCTTAATTTTATTTCCAGCAATAAGCATTGGTTTGTTAAGTACCGCCGTTCTAAATCTAAACAATATGCGTGATTTAGAAAGTGATAAAAAATCTAATAAAATTACATTGCCAGTAAAAATGGGATTAAAAAAAGCTAAAATTTATCACTCTTTCCTGATTAGTCTTGCATTAACTTGTTTTGTAATCTACACGTATTGGTTAGGAAGCACCATGCATTTTATAAGTCTAATTGCTTTTATACCTCTACTGATTCACTTAATAAAAGTAGCTAAAACTAAAACCTCAAAAGACTTTGATCCCGAATTAAAAAAAGTAGCCTTAAGTACTTTTGCTTTGGCAATGATTCATTTGGGGGTTTGTATTTACTTATAATATTTTAAAAGACCTTAAAATATAATTTGCATCTTCTATATATTCTGGATAAAGATATTCGGGTGCATAATAAACTAGATCGTACACTTTATTTCCACTAGATTTCGAATAAATTTTGTATCGTGAAGAAGCAAATCGATAGCCATTTTCTTTGCTATACATTTTATTGTAAAGTTTAACGATATAAAAATTGTCTGATATTCGCTTTAACTCTATTTCAAAATTAGGTTCGTCATCAAACATTTCAAGCTTTTCATCTAAAAAATCTCTATGACTTTGTCCGCTTAGTTGGCTTTCAACTACATAAACATAGGTTGAAGTAATATCTACATTTTCTTCTATAATTTGAAGATTTTTATTTACAGGCACATCATCTCTATATTTTCTTCTCACGGTATCAACTCTTCCATTAGCATAGTCTAAATAGCGATAACCTTTCGCAATCTCCTTACTTGGTGTTATTCGGAAATTTTGCTTCCCTTTTTGCAGGGAGTCAAATATTTCCCAATCCTTAGGATATTGTATTTTAAAATCATTGTTTTTAAAAATGTGAACTTGCTTACTTACAGACTCATCATAGATGGTTTCTGAGCTTCCACATGAAATTAAAAATATGATGGTTATAATTAAATAAAAAAATCGCATTCTAATAAGATTTGTGTTTTGTGCTCAACAATAGTAAACAAAAAACCCTGCACACCGAAGTGAACAGGGTTCTAAAATAAATTATCTAAGATTTATTTAATTTCAACTAATTCTAAGTCGAATACTAAATCTTGACCAGCTAATGGATGGTTTGCATCTACTACAATATGGTCGTCTTGTACTTCTGCAACTCTTAATTGTCTTTCGCTTCCATCAGGATTTTGAGCAACTAATCCCATACCAACTTCTGGCTTAATTTCTTCTGGTAACTGTGCTTTATCCACTTTTTGAAAAAGTTCGTCTACTTTTTCGCCATAAGCTTCAGCAACAGGAATATTTACAGTTTTCTTTTCGTTCACTTTCATATCAATCACAGCGTTTTCAAAACCTGGAATCAACATTCCTTGTCCTAAGGTAAATTCTAAAGGCTCACGTTCTAGTGAACTATCAAAAACTTCACCTGAAGTAAGTTTTCCTGTGTAATGTACGCGTACTGTGTCTTTTTCTTTAACTTGACTCATAAAAATATAATTTTAAACATTTTTCAATCAAATGATTGAATTTGCGTGCAAAACTACATTATATATATTGAAAACCAATATATTATGTAGATAATCTTCCTTTTTACATTTATCTTAACATTAAGATCCTTAAAAAGAAAAAAGTAAAGAAGAACAACTCACTTCCTTTTCTTAAATTTACAATTCACTAAAACAGAATTCAAGCATGGCTATAGCAAAACCTTTCAACTTACCTAAATGGATTGAAGAAAATAGATCACTCTTAAAACCACCCGTTGGCAATAAAAATTTATATAAAGATGCTGGAGATTATATAGTAATGATTGTGGGTGGACCCAATGCAAGAAAAGATTATCATTACAATGAAACGGAAGAATTGTTTTACCAACTTGAAGGAGAAATAGAAGTTCATATTCAAGAAGATGGTGAGAAAAAAACAATGAAATTAGGAGCTGGCGACATGTATTTGCATCCTGCTAAAATTCCACATTCACCAGTTAGGAAAGCGAATTCTATAGGTTTGGTTATTGAACGTAAAAGAACAAACTTACCAGGAAAAGATGGTTTACTTTGGTTCTGCGATAACTGCAATAACAAATTGCACGAAGTATATTTTCCTTTAGAAGATATTGAAAAAGATTTTTTAGCTCACTTTAAAGATTTTTATGAAAACGAAGATTTAAGAACCTGTTCTAATTGCGGTACTACCATGCCTGTAGATGAACGCTTTGTTGCGAAAGATTAATTTATGAAATCTGATAAAGAGAGTTTTCCAATTTATAATTTCGGTAATTTACCCTTACTCGCCAATCAAATTGTAGAAGGGTTTATATCTGGTATTCATAAAAGTCCGTTTCATGGTTTTTCTGCTGAATTTGCTGAACATAAAAGCTATAACACAGGAGAAAGCACTAAACACATCGATTGGAAATTATTTGCGAAAACAGATAAATTATACACCAAGCGCTACGAAGAAGAAACCAACATGAGGTGTCATTTTATCATAGACAGTTCTAGCTCTATGTTTTATCCTGAAAATGCAAACCATACTAAGCTTAACAAAATTGGTTTTAGCATTTTAGCAACAGCTTCTATTATGCAAATTTTGAAAAAACAGCGAGATGCTGTTGGATTGAGCATGTACAATGAAAAAATAGATTTCTCTTGTCAAGAAAAAGGAAGTGAGCGCCATTTTAATATGATTTATAGTGAACTGAAAAAAGTCTACGCCCAAAAACCAAAATCTAAAAAAACAGAAACCTATACTTTTCTTCATCAAATTGCCGAACAGTTGAAACGAAGGTCGATGGTAATTCTGTTTAGCGATATGTTACAAGAACCAGAAAAACAGCCTGAAATTTTTGAAGCTTTACGACACTTAAAATACAACAAACACCAAATTATCTTATTTCATGTGGTTGACAAAATTCATGAAATTGATTTTGAATTTGATAATTTACCTAAAAAGTTTGTAGATGTTGAAACAGGAGAACACGTTCAATTGTATGCAGACCAAGTAAAAGAAGATTATACTAAGGCTGTTAATTCTTATTTTAAGGAGCTAAAACTAAAATGCGCTCAATACAAAATAAATTATCAAAGAGTAGATGTAAATATGGGTTTTGACCAGGTGCTTAGAAGTTTTTTAGCAGAAAAAACTAGAATGAATTAAAACCTTATTAATATTCAATTTCTATCTTAAAATGCGTGCCTATTGGTCTTTTAAGTAGTCGTAAAATTTCTTAAAAGCTCTACCCCGGTGGCTAATTTCATTTTTTGCAGAACTTGACATTTCTGCAAAACTAACATCACTTTCTAAGGGTTTAAATATAGGGTCGTAACCAAAACCCTTGTTACCGCTTTTGGCTTTTAAAATTTCTCCCTTGCAAATACCTTCAAAAAAGATAGTTTCGGTTTTGGTTTTATAACAAATTACAGTTTTGAATTGAGCTTTTCGATTGCTTTCATTTTTTAAATTGAATAGCAATTTATCCATATTAGCATCGCTACTCTTTTCGATTCCAGCATAACGAGCACTGTAAACGCCAGGTTCTCCATTTAAAGCTTCAACTTCTAAGCCAGTATCATCTGCAAAACAAATTTCACCATAATTATTGAAAACATAATCTGCCTTTATTTGTGCGTTTTCAGTTAAATCTTTACCATCTTCAATAATTTCTTCGTGACAATTTAAATCGTCTAATCCTAAAATTTTAATGTGATTCGGCACCATGCGCTGTACTTCTTTCAATTTATTAGCATTATGAGTAGCAAATACAATTTCAAGCTTTTTCATTAGTAAGTAATTATAAAATTCCCTTCGCTTTAATTTCTAAATATTTATTGATGGTGTTGATGCTTAAGTCTTTTGGCTTCGTTAAAATAGCTTGTATTCCATTGTTTTTCAATTCATCTACCATTAAACGTTTATCATATGCAAAACTACCTGCAATTGTTTTTTCATAAACATCACGCAGTTGATTGGATTCGACATGCTCAAGTTTTTCTAATTCTGTATTTTCAAAAAAGATTACAACCAACATATGTTTTTTAGCTATGGCACGTAAATAAGGTAATTCCCTTCGCATAGCTGCAATATGTTCAAAATTGGTGTACAACATGAGCAAAGCACGTTGATTAATTTTTCTTTTCACATAAGTATACAACTTGCTAAAATCGCTAACTAAAAAGTCAGTTTCTATATTATAAAGTCGTTCTGATATTACATTTAAATGTGTTTTTTTCTGTTGAGCTGGAATAACCTTTCCTATTTCATTAGAAAAATCCATCATCCCTACTTTATCATTCTTCTTTAAAGCCACATTACTAAAAGCCAAAGTAGCGTTAATAGCATAGTCTAATAAACTTAGGCCTTCAAAAGGCATTTTCATTACTCTACCTTTATCAATTAAATTATAAATGGGTTGAGATTTTTCATCTTGATATTGATTAACCATCAATTCTCGATGTTTGGCTGTTGCTTTCCAGTTGATGGTGCGCACATCGTCTCCTACTACGTATTCTTTAACTTGCTCAAATTCTAAGGTGTGGCCAATCTTTCTTATTTTTTTGAAGCCATATTCACTTAGCTTATTACTTTGTGCTAAGAAATCGTATTTCTTCATTTGTACAAAAGATGGATAGACTTTTACCAATTGCTCATTTGCGAATTGATAGCGTTTTTTTACTAAAGCCAGTTTAGTTGAAGCATATACATTTAAATTTCCAAAAACATATTCGCCTCGGGTTTTAGGCACTAATTGATAATTATGAATGCGCTCTTCTTTTGGCTTGATAAACAGGTCTAATTTGAAATCTCGCTTTTGAAATTGCACTGGAATTTCGTCTATAATTTCTAAATGAAGGCTTAAACGCGAACGATTGGTAATTGAAATCTGGATGTCATTTTCGTCTGAATTTGAAAATTTATCTGCAGCTATTCGTTTTCCAATAATTGAAGAATTAGAAAATAAAGCAACTGCATCTGCAATTACAAGAATAATAAATCCAAAAAGCAACAAACTACTGATTACAAACAGAAAAGGAATCCAGTTTGAAAGTAAGAACAAAAACGCAATGCCAAATAAGGCATAAAAAAAGCGTTTGTGTAAATAAAGACGTTTTATAAATGTGATCAATTACCTAGGGATTTCAACAGTTTTCACAATCATATCTATTACATCTTCTGCTGTCATTCCTTCCATTTCTCGCTCTGGAGAAAGCACAATTCTGTGATTTAAAACAGGTTTTAAAGTACGTTTTATATCTTCTGGAGTAACAAAATCTCTTCCTTGAATAGCTGCAAATGCTTTAGAAGCATTTAAAATAGCAATAGAAGCTCTTGGCGATGCACCTAACATTAAATGTGGATGGTTTCTTGTGTTATGAACCAACTCTGCGATGTAAGAAAATATTTTTTCTTCGACTACAATCTCATGTAGCTGCTCTTTAAACTCAATTAATAATTCTGGAGACAAAACCGGTTTTACTTGATCAACAGGCAAGTTACTTTTTCTGGAATGGTGAGATTCAATGATTTTTATTTCACTTTCCAAATTAGGATAATCTAACTTAATTTTAAATACAAATCGATCTAACTGCGCTTCCGGCAAAGCATAAGTTCCTTCTTGCTCAATTGGGTTTTGAGTGGCTAGAACCATAAACGGAGCTTTCATGGTATACACTTGACTGTCCATACTTACCTGCTTTTCTTCCATAACTTCAAAAAGAGCAGCTTGGGTTTTTGCGGGAGCTCTATTAATTTCGTCTATAAGCACAATATTTGAAAAAATAGGTCCCTTCTTAAATTCAAAATTTTGTTTTTGCTCGTTGTAAATTGAAGTTCCAAGGACGTCACTCGGCATTAAATCTGGAGTAAACTGAATTCGGTTGAAGTCTGTTTTTATACTTTTTGCAAAAAGACGGGCAGTAAGTGTTTTAGCAATTCCTGGCACGCCTTCTATTAAAACATGTCCATCTGCTAATAAACCAACAATAAGTTGCTCCAAAAATTCATCTTGACCAATAATAATTTCCTTTAGGTTGTTTTTGAGCTCTTCAAAACGATCTTTCAACTCTTGTAAAGGAACCCTATTTTGAAAATCATTTGTCTCTGAAGATTCATTTGATTCTACACTACTTGTTTCATTAGGATTTTCAGTCGCAGCATTTTGTGCTTGATTTTCGCTTGAGCTTTCCTGCATATTTTCCTGATTATGATTTTCTTTTGGCTTTTGTTCTTCGTTTTCCATCTTTAGTGTTTTATTTTACTTGCTAATTCATCTAGCTTCATTACATCTTCTTTAGAAATTTCTTTTCTAGCTTCAATGTATTCTATATGCTTAAATAGTGATTTTATTTCACCTTCGTCTTGGGCGCTTTTTGTGGCTAATTCTTTATAAAAGGACTGATTAATTTCTCGAGTAGGTATTTTATAGTGTACCCGAATATGATTCATTAATAATTTTATTTGTTTAGTAGCTACTTCTTTGTGTGCTCTTTCTTCAAGAAACATATTCGCTACCGTTTTGGTATACTCGTAGGTTTTGTTGGCTAACGGAGTTTGAATTGGAATGGGTTTTTGTTTGCGTTTACCTTGTATAAAAACGAATATAATAGAAGCAATTATACTAAGATAATAAGCCCATTTGGTAGCTTTATTTTGCATAACATAATACAATAAACTATCTATAGTTTCTGCTCCAGATTTGTAATGTTGATCTATGTAAATAGGTTGATTCCAATCTAGATATTGCAATATTCCTTGGGTATATTGGTTATTGTTTTGATGTACAAAAAAATGATTTCCGAAGGCTTGCGGAAAAGTGTGTAGTAAAATTTTTCCTTTTCCGAATGGAACTTCAATAAAATTGACCAACTTTTCAGGTTCTTCTTGAAATTCGTTTTTAGTAATAGGTTTGATAAACCCCAGTACTTTATGAGAAAGCGTATCAATTTCTTTGAAGAAAATAGCATCATATTCTGTTGCAGTGGTATAAGTTTTTGTGTCTACGTTTGGATTAGCTAGACTTAATTCATTTTTATAATTGAATTGCGCATTAAAAACAAAATTATCTGTTTTTACGCCTAAAGTATCTTCTAATCTATTTGGAAAACTATTGGCTGATAAGAAAATCGTATTGCCATTTTTTACCCAATTAAATAGTTTCTCTAAAGACTCTTTGTCTAATCCAAGATAGTTGTTGAAATACAAAATACTTCCCTCATCAATTTCATTTTGCTGAAAAGCTTCAAAAGTAGATTTATTTATTTCTGAAATAGCAGGATTAGATTCCATCATCTCTTCAAAATGAAGATTAATGGCCTTAGCACCTAAAGGAATAGAAATGCTTTTTGCATAATTAGGTGTCCAATTTAATGGCATGGGTTTAGTTGCTTCCATATAAATACTAATTCCTATAACTAGAATTAGCGCACCCAAAATTATTTTGTAAGTTCTACTCATTCTTTTGGTTTATATGTTCTTGAAGCTCTTTAAAGAGTCTATTAATTTTTTGAAATTGAATCTCGTTTACATCAAAACCACCATACCACGCAAAATTGTAGTAATTTGTTGTCTTCATAAAAGAATCTGCAAAAGATTGATGTACTAACTCTGAAGCATAGTCTGCATTGGTTTTTTCAAATTCATATTCAATTAATTCTAGTTGATCTAAATTTTGTAAAGTTTGTAAGTACCAATACCGAACGGCTAGCCTATAATTTTTTCTATCTAATGCATCGTTTTTCAATTTTTCTAAATCTTTGGTTTTAATCAATTCTTCTTCATTAGAAAAATACACCTTGTTATCTTCTATTCCTTCCAAGACATTTTGCCCTGGATTTAGCTTAATAAACAACCAAATGATAAACATTACGACACCTATTACTATGATATATGGTAGTATTTGTGTGAGTAAATAAATGAAGCTGTTGGAATCTAAATCTCCAAAAATAGCTTCCAAAAGTTGATTCCATAGTTGATTTACCCAACGCTTAAAGTTAGACCACCAATTTTCTTGCGTATAAGTTCGCTCATAATTAAAATCTGAATCTTCTTTAATGTCTTGCATTAAATTTTCATCTATAATGAAAGTTTTTTCTACCGCCGAAGTATCCAATACAATTTGTTTTGGTTCTTCTTGACTATAAAAAGAAGTTACACAAGCAAAGCTTAAAATAAGAAAGAAAATTGTTCGCATTAATTGTTGCCTATTGAATCGATTTCTTGAACGGTTCCAGTAAGATGGTGTTTTTCATTCAAATTAAAATAAATTAAAGCAGAAGAAATAATAGTTACTAAGGAAAGTACATTAGAACCGATATTACCTACTGCAGTTAGCACCATAAATATCCAGTCTATTTCAATTAAACTTTGCGGGTCTACATTAGTCGCATCCAATTTTGTAATTGTTGAAAAGATGGCATAAATCATGACCGGTACCTGAAAAATACCAGATGCAAACATGATAATTAAAAACATGACAATGATAGTTCCTAAAGATGGCCAAAAATTTTCTTTAATTAATTCGAATGCCCTCGATATGCTATCTGAGATACTTTTATTTTCGATTATGAGTATTGGAAACATAATTATGACTGGAACAATCATATAGAAAAACGGAAGAATACACAGCAAAAGTGAAATAATAATCATAATTGAACTAGCAACAGATAAACCGGTCATTCCCCAGAAACGATCTTTTAATTCTTGCTTTACAAAGTCCAATTGAATTTCAGCATTTAATTGATAGGATTTTATGCTTCCTAAAATGGCTAAGTAGCTAATTACGTAAAAAAGCAAGGTGGCAATACTTGTTAGTAATAAAGGAATAAAAGTGTTGGTTAAATCGGTAAACGTAGCAAATGGGTTATTGTTTTCTAAAAATATATTCTCGTTAGTTATTTCTTGCGTAGCATACTGATAATAGGTTCCAGCTGCAACGGAAATGATTAAAATGGGTAATATTAGACTTATAAAAACTTGAGATAAGCCTTTAAAATTTTGACGAATAAAAGTAAAAGTATCTGTAATAATTTCACCTAAATCTCTTTCTTTTTCAAGCTTTAGTTTAGTTTGCTGCATTTTGTTTTGCATTTAATTTGTTGGGATAAATAACGTAATAATATAGAATTAAAAAAAGAGAACCTCCAATTATAAAAATAGCCAGAGCGTCTGGCATTTCTGTATATCGGGTAACAAATCCTTCTAAGAATCCTGCTACTATAAATAAAGGCACTGTACTAATTACTATTTTAAGTCCGGCTTTAACTCCATTTACAAAAGATTGAAGCCTCGTATATGTTCCTGGAAACAACATGCCTTTACCTACTACTAATCCGGCACAGGTTGCTATTATAATTACAGAAATTTCTATAGTTCCATGAATCCAAATGGTTCTTGCAGATTCCCAAAGTAAGCCTTGGTCGTAAAAGAAATACTGGAAAGAACCTAGCATAATTCCATTTCGCATAGCCACAAAAATGCTTCCAAGTCCAAATAATAAACCGTAACCAAATGCGGTTAGAGCTACTTTAATATTATTTATGGTAATTCCTAAAAACATATCGGTTTGGTTTGCTTCTTTGTACACCGCCATAGGATCTCCATTTTCTATATTAGCTAGCGTCATGTTTACATATCCATCTCCTAGGATTAGTCTTACAAAGTTGCTATCAATTGAAGCTGAATAAGCACCAATAATGCTGAATATTAAGAATATAGAAAAGGCTAATAATAATTGTGGATGATACTTTTTAAACTCTAGCGGAAATTCTTCAAAAAAGAACTTATAAAAACGACCTGTCGACTCTTTTTTACTCTTGTAAATCTTTTGGTGGGCAATAGATGCTAGTTCATTTAAATAGCTAGTGGTTTCACTTTCAGGATAAAATGTTTGACTATAGCTTAAGTCGTCTGTTACATCTAAATAAAGACCAGAAAGTTCATCGGGAGAAAGTTTTACATTATTTTGAAGAACGCTTTCAAATTTTAACCATTTGTTCTTATTTTGCTTAATAAATGCAGCTTCTCGCATAGAATTAGTTTAGAATCTCAAATGTAAAACATTTCATGAATAAATTCAGTATACAAACCGCACAAAATATAACTATTCAGCAGCAAGTTGCTACTATTGTTCAACGTATTTTAGGTTACTTAATAGATGGCCTCATTATCGTTGCTTATGTAATTATATATCTGTTTATTGCAGGTTCTTCTGGACTTGTTAATTTAGAATCTTGGGCTTTTAACCTTGTATTCTTGCTTCCTGTATTTCTATATCATTTACTTTTCGAAATTTTTAATAATGGCCAAAGTATAGGAAAAAAAGCATTAAGAATAAGAGTAGTATGTTTAGATGGAAGTAAACCAAAATTTTCTAATTACCTAATTCGCTGGTTAATAAGACCCATAGACTTTTTATTTAGTGGTAGTATTGCTATTGTCTTTATACTAGTTACAGGACGCGGACAAAGACTTGGTGACTTAGCTGCAAAAACTACCGTTATTAGTGAAGTACGTAAAATCGGTTTTACAAATACAGTTGCAAAACACCTACCCGAAAATTATAAGCCTAAATATCCGCAAGTAAGTGTGTTTTCAGATTTAGATATGCAAAAAGCCAATCGTATTTTCAAAAAAGCAAAAAATACAGGAAATCATAAAGTGATACTTATGCTTAGCGAAAAACTAGCTAAGCAAATGGGTGTAGAATTTGATGAAAAACCTATTGCATTTGTAGATCGCGTAATTACAGACTACACCTATTATGCCCAACAGTAAATCATATTGATTTAATTGATTTGAATTGCTCCAATACTTGGCTTACTTTCAATTGGATTTCCTAAAATGTCTTTTTGTAGTTCTAATCCATAAATTAGTCCAATTGTGTCATTTGGTATTTTGGGAATCACAACTCCTCTATTTTTAATTAATTGAGTTTGCGTTGGAGTGAATTTTCTAAGTAAGTCTTGAGTATCAGTAAATCCGGCGTTTCCATAAAATGGAGATTGATCTTGGATTGGCATTTGTGTTGGCCATGTAGATGCTGATAGATACAAATTATTGGTAAAAATTACATTTTCTACTTGCCAGTCGCCTTCAGTTTCAGGATTGTATTGATCTCCTTTTACAATTTCAGCATCATTTTCAAAATGAAAAATATTGTTAGCAATAAGGACACCTTTTGCTTTTCGATGTATAGCAATTTTAGGGATAATATCCTTGCCTACAAAAATTGTGTTATTGTATATGTAAGAATTAAATGGTCCTAGCCTTTTTTTACCTGCATAACCACTTAACCATAAAGTTTTACCTTCTTGAAAAGCATTGTCTTCTCCTTTTATTCTGAAACCATCATTTACGCTAATATTGTAGCGATATGCACAATTGTAGTTGTTGCCTAAAATTTCACAAAATCCACCAGCGTTGTTTGCACTATAATTATACTGTAGTACTATATTTTTGCAATTAAAATCGATATGCGCACCAGCAGAATCGCCTGGTCCATTTGCATTGGTAAACTTATTATGTTCTATCAACACATTTTCAGAACCCCAAGTCCATAAGCCACTACCTCTGCCCCATTTTCTAGAGTCGTCTGCACTTCCTGAATGATTTACTTTATTTTCTAATATGTGGCCATCTTTTACACCTGACATTTGTATACCTGGTCCACCTACTTTTAAAACTTGATTATTTATAATTTGAAAATCAGTAATTCCATAATCACTACTTTTTTGTCTTGAAGTCAGTTTAATGCCTGTATGTGAAACATTTTCAATCTTAGAATTCTCTACTTTAATGTTAGACAATTTAGCTCCATTTGTATTATTTATAAACCGAATTCCCCAACCGTAAGCTTGTGTTCCATTAGCTGTTTTAACTTCACCTTTAGGCCTTGTAAAGCCTTCATTTTCATGAAATACATCATAGATATGAAGGTTTGATAAAAATATATGCTGAAAATTTCCTTTTTCTGTAATTTCAACTTTTACACCACATCTCATTTTAACCCCTTCATGTAATTCCGTATCTTTTGCTTTAGCTGAAATATTTAGATTAGAAATTTCTATAAAACTTGAATTTTTTATAAGAATAGCTTCATTGAATCCTTTTGTCTCAATAAATGTTTTTTGGTTTTCCCCTTTTGGATAGACACTTACCACAATAGGCTTATTTTTAGACCCAGTTTGATTTATAAATTGAAGCGGTTCATTAAAATACGTGTTGGCTGCTAAAAAAATACTATCACCTGGTTTTAATTCTATAGAGTCAAGCTGAGAAAGACTTCTAAAAGGAGATTCTACATACGTCCCTGAGTTTTCAATTTTTCCTTTGTCGGGATGAAAATAATAATTAGTTTGAGCTTCACTTTTTTGCTTACAACTGTAAAAGCTGCAAAGTAAAATAAGGAAGTAAAGACTTAAGCCTTTAATATTTTTCAACATTTTCATAACGTTCGGGATGTATGGCATTGTATTTTCTATTTTGCATTAAACCTAAGAATCGTGGCTCTTCATTTTTAAGGTTCCATTCATCATATTGTTCTTGAAGTTGATTGTGTAAAACAGAATCTTGTATGGGGGTAGCTTCAGAAATATCTGTACTAATCTTAAAAACTTTTAAATTCCCATTTTTATCAAACAATAATTTATGTTCTGAATTTCGAATGGCGTAAGCATCCTTATCATACATTCTCCAGTATAATTCTCTGTCTGTTTTAGTTTCTGTTTGGCTTAAAAGTGAAATTAAATTTTGACCATCGAGCTCACTATTCGTTTTTACCTGAGCTAAATCAACAGCAGTGGAAAATATATCTAAAGATGAAACTGGCTCTTCATAAACCGTATTTTTATCAATTTTTCCTTTCCAATACATTGCAAATGGAACACGAATTCCACCTTCATAAAGCGAACCTTTTCCTTTAGATAAAATTCCATTATTTGCTCCCTTAGATTCGTCACCACCATTATCTGATAAGAATATGATTAGTGTATTTTTATCTATATTGTTTTTTTCGAGTTCGTTCAAAATCTTACCTACACCATCATCTAAGGCACTTACCATAGCCGCATAAGTTTTCCTTTTTTCATCTTTTATATCAGAATAACGAGAAAGGTATTTTGATGTTGCTTGTAAAGGTGAGTGTGGCGCATTGTAGGCTAAATAAAGAAAGAAAGGATTATTTTTTTCTTTATTTATAAATTCTACAGCTTCTCTGCTAAAGGCATCAGTTAAATATTCTGTTTCTTCTACTCGAACATCGTTTCTAAGCAATTTTGTGTTATACGCATCAAACTGAGAAGAAACTTCAGAAATATCATTCAAAACTAATTCTTCTGGAAAGTATTTATGGCCACCTGACAAAAAGCCATAAAATTGATCAAATCCACGTTTTAAAGGTCTTTGACTTACATGCGCTCCAAGATGCCATTTACCAATCGCCATGGTTGAATAATTTGCTGTTTTTAAAACTTCTGCTAGGGTTTTTTCTTCAAGTGGTAAACCAGAAAGGCTATCCTTTGGTGTAAAAAGTGGGTTTCTGCTAAAACCAAATCGGTCTTGGTATCTTCCTGTCATAATTCCAGCTCTACTCGGACCACAAACTGCATAGGTTACATAGGCATTCGTAAACTTTGCACCTTCATATGCAAGCCGATCTAAATTTGGAGTTTTAATATCTGTACTTCCATTGAAGCCAACATCCTGATAACCTAAATCGTCAGCTAATATTAAAATTACATTTGGTCGTTCAGCTAAAGTTGTTACAGTAGAGTTCTCTTTGTATTCTTTACAACTAAAAACGGCAAAGACTAGTATCAAAAAGTAAAAGCGCATAATTAAATTTTATCAGTAAAATTAATTTAAACAT
>CBFIGU010000044.1:0-19432 GCA_965662165.1 Psychroflexus sp. | reverse complement strand
CATCTAAAATATCAGATACAATTACTCTGATTCTTTTGAGTTAATCCACCTGATATTTTATTGAAAATGTATATTTACAAAAATTTTCAAATATGATTCATTCCATTCATTGGGATCCTTCCATAGGAATTGATTTAGGATTTTTAACCATACGTTACTACAGCTTAATGTTTTTAATAGCTTTTGGTTCTGGATGGTATATCACCAAAAAAATGTACGAAAGAGAAGGTCTTTCAGAAAAAAAACTAGATAGCCTATTTGCTTATGTGGTAATAGGAACACTTTTAGGCGCTCGATTGGGACACGTAATTTTTTATCAAGCAGAACTTTTTGTAGACGACCCTTTATCAATTCTACTTCCTTTTAGGTTTGTACCGGAATTTGAGTTTACTGGTTTTCAAGGCTTAGCTAGTCACGGCGCAACCATTGGGATTTTTACAATGGCTTACTTATATAGCAAAAAAGTGCTTCAAAAGCATGTTTTTTGGATTTTAGACCGCATAGTTGTTCCAGTATCATTCGGTGCCATTTTTGTAAGAATTGGAAACTTTTTGAATTCTGAAATTATTGGAAAACCAACAAATTCTGATTTCGGAGTTGTGTTTGTTCAGTTAGGTGAAAATTTTGCAAGACACCCAGCTCAATTATATGAAGCTGCTTGCTATGCTTTACTTTTTGTTTTACTTTACACTTTGTATTGGAAAACTGAAATTAGAAAAACACTCGGGTTAAGCTTTGGGGTGTTTTTTAGTATACTTTGGATCATTCGTTTTGTAGTTGAATTTGCCAAAGAACCACAGGTACCTGAAAGAGCAGATTGGCTTCTAAATACAGGGCAATTATTAAGTTTACCTTTTATAGTTATTGGACTTGGTATAGTTTTCTGGAGCTTACAAAACCATAAAAAACAAAACTCCTAATTTAGTATTTGAAACTAGGAGTTGTATGATTTTACATCTGTTCAGGAACATCTATTCCTAAAAGTCCAAATGCATTTTTAATTACATCTGCAACCATTCTTGAGAGCACTACTCTAACTTGAATTTGAGATGCATCATCTGCACCAAGGATGCTTACATTTTGGTAAAATGAATTGAATTCTTTTACTAAATCATATGTATAATTAGCGATGATAGCAGGACTATATTGATTTGCTGCTTGTTGTACCGTTTCTGGATATAAATTTAATTGCTTTATAAGTGATTTTTCTTTCTCATGAAAAGCATATTCTCCAACAGGTTTTACAGCAGGCGCCTTTTTAAGAATTGATTGAATTCTTGCGTAGGTATATTGTATGAATGGGCCAGTATTACCTTGAAAATCTACAGATTCTTCAGGGTTAAACAAAATGCGCTTTTTAGGATCCACTTTTAGAATGTAATATTTTAATGCCCCTAAACCAATTGTGTTATACAACTCGTCTTTTTCAGCTTCAGAATAACCATCTAGTTTCCCTAATTCGCTTGCAATTTTACCTGCGGTTGTTTTCATTTCAACAATAAGGTCGTCAGCATCTACTACTGTCCCCTCCCTACTCTTCATTTTTCCCGATGGCAAATCAACCATACCGTAACTTAAATGGTATAAATTTTCTGCCCAATCGAAACCTAATTTTTTTAAGATAAGAAACAAAACTTTAAAATGATAATCTTGTTCGTTTCCAACGGTGTAAACCATTCCATTAATTGCAAAATCTTTTACCCGTTGAATTGCCGTTCCAATATCTTGTGTCATGTACACAGCAGTTCCGTCTGCTCTAAGCACAATTTTTTCATCTAAACCATCTTCTGTGAGGTCTATCCAAACGCTTCCGTCTTCTTTTTTATAAAAAACACCGTCTTTAAGGCCTTTTGCAACCACATCTTTACCTAATAAATAAGTATCACTCTCATAATAATTTTTATCAAAATCGACTCCTAGATTTTTGTAGGTTTCTTCAAAGCCTTCATATACCCAGTTATTCATTTTTTTCCAAAGAGCAACTACATCTTGGTCGCCTTGCTCCCATTTTTGTAGCATTTGCTGAGCTTCAACTAACAAAGGAGCTTTTGTTTTTGCTTCCTTTTCTTCAAGTCCGTTTTCAACTAACTCATTTACTTGCTTTTTATATTCTTGATCGAATTTCACATAATAATTCCCGACCAATTTATCTCCTTTTAAACCAGAAGATGCTGGCGTTTTATCATTACCAAATTTTTGCCAAGCCAACATACTTTTACAAATATGTATGCCTCTATCGTTAATAATTTGTGTTTTTATAACTTCCTTTCCACTGGCTTTTAAAATTTCAGCTACTGCAAAACCTAATAAGTTATTTCTAATATGTCCAAGATGTAAAGGCTTATTGGTATTAGGAGAAGAATATTCTACCATTATTTTTTGAGATGATTCCTTTACATGTCCAAAATCTTGTTGAGAAGCAATTTTGTTTAATTCGTTTAAAAAATAAGCATCACTAAAACTTATGTTTAAAAATCCTTTTACCACATTAAAACTTACTACTTCATTTACGTTTTTAGTAAGATAGTCTCCAATGGCATTACCAAGCATAACAGGATTGGTTTTTAAATACCTTAATAATGAAAAAACTACCAAAGTAAGATCGCCTTCAAACTCCTTGCGCGTAGATTGAAAATCGAATTGGTTTACTTCTAATTTATGCTCTTCTTTAAAAAATTGAGATATGCTTGAAGCTAGTTTTTCCTGTATGTGCATGCTTAAAATTTTGAAATGCAAAGATAATCCAAAATTTAGAAGGCATTTAAGAAAGTAAAGACAGAATTGCTTAATTTTAGAACAAAAATGCTATTAAACGTTTCCTACAACCGCCCAAAAATCAAAAAACAAATAGATGATGCTGTTGGCAAACCCTTTTCACTAATGCAGCGCATAAAAATGAAGGGAATTGGATCTGGTAAATTACTTATCGATTCAACAAGTATTCAAATTCACAACCTTTTAATTCTAGACAACAATCAAAACATTTGTGGTATTGAAATGAGACCAAATGGAATTTTAGTTTCTTTTCGATCTTTATTAGAAACTTATGCTTTAGTAATTCCTTTTTATAAATTGAAAATATACAAAGGCCAAAGCGATGTATATTCTATCTACAAAGATGAATATTTTATAAAAGTAAAAATGAAAGAAAAGCGTAATCATAGATTTATGCAAAAGCTTCTTGACTTTAAATTGCAAGAATACGACTCCAAATTGCAACACCCCAACTAAATAGTTAATTATGAAAATTCTTCTTACAGGTGCTAATGGGTACATTGGCATGCGACTTTTACCTGTTCTGTTAAAGGAAGGCCATGATGTAGTTTGTGCAGTAAGAAGCGAAGAGCGACTATCGGTTGATAAAGAAACAAAGGCTGAAATTGAAGTTGTAGAAATTGATTTTTTAGAAGAATCTAACCAAGCTAAAATCCCTCAAGATATAGATGTTGCTTTTTACTTGATACACTCCATGTCTGGATCTACAAAAGATTTTGATTCCTTAGAAAAAAGAGCTGCTGAAAATTTCAATGCTTGTTTAGCTAATACAAACATAAAGCAAGTTATCTATTTAAGTGGTATCGTTAATGAAGAGAAACTATCTAAACATCTACAGTCTAGAAAAAAAGTTGAAGAAGTTTTATATCAAGGAAATTTTGAATTAACAGTCCTAAGAGCCGGAATAATAGTAGGTTCAGGAAGTGCATCTTTTGAAATACTTAGGGATTTATGCGAAAAACTCCCCATTATGATTACCCCAAAATGGGTAAACACCAAATGCCAACCCATTGCTATTAGAAACGTTTTACAATACTTAGTTGGTGTTATTGGCAAAAAAGAATGTTACCATCAGTCTTTCGACATTGGTGGCGCCGATGTGCTTACTTACAAAGAAATGATGTTGAAATATGCCAAAGTAAGGGACTTAAATTTAAAAATTTATAATGTTCCGGTAATGACTCCAAAATTGTCATCATATTGGTTATATTTTGTTACTGCTACATCTTATAAATTAGCGGTAAACTTAGTAGATAGCATGCAAGTTGAAGTGGTGAGTAAAGACAATAGGCTTCAAGAAATGTTAGGCATAAAATCTATAAGTTATGAAGAAGCTATACAAATGGCTTTTGCAAAAATTGAACAAAATCAGGTAATTTCTAGTTGGAAAGACTCAAAGGTGAGCGGACGTTTTTCTAAGCGAGACCTCAACAAATACATTAAAGTTCCCACTTATGGATGTTTAAAAGACCACCAAGCCATGAAAGCACAAAATCCCAATCAAGCATTAGAAAAAATTTGGGCTATTGGTGGAGAAAACGGTTGGTATTACGCTAACTTTCTTTGGAAAATTCGTGGTTTTTTAGACAAGTTTTCTGGTGGTGTAGGATTACGTCGAGGCAGAACCAATAAAGATAGTATCTACCCAGGAGATGCTCTAGATTTCTGGCGAGTACTGATGGCAGATAAAGATGAAAGAAGATTACTATTGTTTGCTGAAATGAAAGTACCCGGTGAAGCTTGGTTGGAATTTTATATAGATGAACAAAATGTAGTGCATCAAAATGCAACTTTTAGACCTAAAGGTTTGCGAGGAAGACTCTATTGGTACAGTATGCTACCTTTCCATTATTTTATATTTCATGGAATGCTTTCTGAAATTGTAAAAGTAAAATAGTTGTTGGAATTTAATTATTTCGATTGAAATCAATTCTTAAAGCCACAATTCATGCAAATAAAAAAGCCTTTCCTTCTCTGGAAAAGCTTCTCTTGGTTTTACAACTTAAAACCTGCGCACTTGCGTACGCTCAACACAACATTTTATTGCGGTCTGGACGAGACTCGAACTCGCGACCCCCTGCGTGACAGGCAGGTATTCTAACCAACTGAACTACCAGACCAAAATTTCAAATATTTGAGAAAAGGTGTTTCTCAAATGCGAGTGCAAATATAAGCTCAATTTCGATATCACCAAATATTTACTATAACTTTTTTCACTTTTTTATCACAGCAAAAAGTAAGCTTCTCATAATCAAATTATTCAATTTAATATAAAACATCCTGAAGAATGATTTAAGCCAAATAAGATTCTTGAATAGTACAAATACCTTAGTTTTTCGTAAATATTTAGATGAATTCCTTAATTTCGAAAAATTAGTCAACACCTATGAAAGACGAATATTATACAATAGCTTCTCCAGTAAAAGACATCATTTATAAAGAAAAAGGGAGTAAGTTTATTGGTTATGCCTATCCTGTAAAAAACGAAGAAGATATTGAAATGGCTCTTGAAGATGTAAAAACAAAGCATGATAAAGCTAGGCATTTTTGTTATGCTTGGCAGTTAGGAAAAGATTATGCTCAATTTAGAGCAAACGATGATGGCGAGCCTTCAAATTCTGCTGGAATGCCCATTTATGGACAATTACAAGCCTTTAACTTGACCAACTGCTATGTAGTTGTGGTGCGTTATTTCGGGGGCACAAAATTAGGAGTTGGCGGGTTAATTAGTGCCTATAAAACAACAGCACAGCTGACTTTAGAAAAAGCAAAAATTAGAAAACATACCATTGATGAAGAATTTACGGTGCATTGCAATTATGATCTTATGAATGTTGTAATGCGCTATATTGAAGAAGATCAACTCAATTTGATACATCAAAATCTGGAAATGGATTGCGATTTTACATTAGGCGTTCGCAAAAAAGAATTTGATCGAGTTTTTAATAAATTTAAAAAAGTATATGGATTAAAAGTAACTCATCCTTCCTTAGAAAAGGAAGGATGAGTTATATAGGTGTTATTTAATTCAATTAAAGTTGTCTTACGCTTCCACCAGAACTGGTAGATTTATCAATAGATTTTGGCATTCCTTCGTATTTAATTGATGCGCCACTAGAGCTTGTAGCATTCAAACTTTCTTTAGCGGTTAACTTAATCGATGCCCCAGAACTTGCAGACGCGTTAACTTGATTAGCCATCAAATCTACTCCATTTACGCCTGTACCACTTGAAGCAGAATAAGAAACAGAATTACTTTTCCCACTAAGAATTACATTGGCTCCACTAGAAGAAGAAACAGATAAATCTTGGGTATCTATTATTAATTCTGCTTTACACCCACTTGAAAAACTAGATTGAAGCTTTTCGCTCTTTAATGCAGATGCCGAGTGAACGTACACACCACTAGAGACAGAAAGTTGATCAATACTTTCAGCATAAAAAACTTGAATTAATTTTTTATTAGCTTTCCCAATATTACTATTAGCTTCAATTACTAATTGATTATTTTCTAGAGAATAAACTAATTCATCCATCAAATTTTGGTTAGCAGAAATCAACATTTTGTTTTCTCTAGCTGGTATTAATTCTACTTCCCATCCATTTTTTAAGGTTAAAGAAGTAAAATCTTCAAGCATAATTTCTTGTTGTACAACTTCTCCTTTTCCATTTACGCTATTAGTTACATAGCCACATTGTGTAAGACTTATCGATATGACAAGACTAAATACTAATTTTAAAATACTACTCATCGGTTTGGTTTTTAGGTTTATCTTCTTGGCAACTTAAACAGATTAATTCTGAATCTTTAATTTGATAAATTGCATTTGGTTCATTGTAAAAATCTAAGTTATCATAGCCTTCCCAATCTTTAAAGGTAGAAAGCGATTTATCTCCTTCAAAATATATATTTTCAGGTAAGAAAACAACTACATAAAGTTTTAATTTTTCATCTTTCAATTCTAAATCTCCAGTAAAATAGGAATCTAACAATAATTCGTTTTTAGCAAATTTGTAATTATAAGTTATATTATTAGCATTATTTCTGGCATCTTCATTGGTCTCTCCAGTGGCCTTTTTACTTATCCTAATTTTAGGAACACTGTCTAATGAAGGCTTAAAGCTTAAGTATATAGAAGTTCCCACCAATACGTCTTCTTGTAATTGAGAATCATATTTAATTGAACTAGTAGATGATCTATAAATATGATCTGTATAATTTAGGTTGGGAATCATTTTTACAGAAAGTGTATCACTCGTAGCCATAGGTATTTCGTTAATTTCTACAACTTCACTTTTAATATTAGATGCCAATTCCTTTTTAATTCCCAAGAAAACCATACTTGCAATGGCTAGAAACCATAAAACCAATAAGCTTACTACTGTTCTGGCTTTAAAGAGTTTTAGGTTACTATTAATAATTTTCAAACCTGCTAAAAATAGAAAATAAACAGGTACAGTAGCTATTAAAAATATTACAAGCATTTGAAACCATATTGGCGCATCAAAAACAAATGGCCCTTCATTCGAAAAATTGAAATCAGCAAAACCGAAAATACTTATACTACCAAAACTCAGTAATGAAATAATTAAGCTTATTAAAGCAAATCCTGATGCTAATACAATAATAAATCCTATAATTTTAGCGAGCACATTTGCTATTCTACTTACAATTGAAATGAGCTTATCTACAAACCGAGTTACCGTAGACTTTCCATTTTGAGCTGCTTTTCCGTAATCAAAATTTTTAGCATAATTAGCGGCTTTTTCTGCATTTTCTTTTACTTTTTTTTCAATATTAGAAATGTTTACAGGCTCACCCATCATTGCTAATTTTTGAGCTGTTGTTCTTGCAGCAGGAACCACAATCCATAAAACTAAATATAAGATGGTAAAAGTCCCGTAAGACAAGAAAAATAATACAACCCAAATAATACGCATCCACAAAATATCGATGCCAAGATTATGTGCTAATCCTGCACAAACACCACCGAGCAAATTCTTCTCTTCATCACGGTAAAACTTTTTGCTTCCATTAGTGTATTCTGTCTGCTTTTGGTAGGCATGATCACTATTGGTGTAGTTAGTTTCGTCTTGGTCTACTTTGTAGTCACTAGGCTGCCCCATAACTTTAATTACTCGCTCTACTTCTGCAACCTGAACAACTTCTCTTTCACTTTGCAATTTTTCTGCAAACAGTTCTGCAATTCTAGCTTCTACATCAGCTAAAATTTCGTCCCTGCCTTCTTCGTTAATTAGGTAGCTTTTTATAGCATCTAAATAATTTTTAAGGATAGCGAAAGCTTCTTCATCTATATGAAAAAACTGTTTTCCTAAACTTATATTAATGGTCTTATTCATGATCTGTTGATTTGTGTTCGGTAATGGTTTTAACTGCAAATTGAAGGTCTTGCCAGGTAGCAGATAAAGCTTCTAAAAAAGCATCCCCTTCTTTTGTTAATGCATAATATTTACGTGGCGGACCACCAGTACTCTCTTCCCAGCGGTATTCTAAAAGTCCAGCATTTTTTAATCGAGTAAGTAATGGGTAAATCGTTCCTTCTACTACAATTAATTTTGCTGCTTTTAAACTCTCTAGTATTTCGGCAACATAAGCATCATTTCGTTTCAATACAGATAATATACAGTATTCTAAAACTCCTTTCCGCATTTGTGCCTGTGTGTTTTCAAGCTTCATAATTTTAATTCATTAAAAGCAATTCAATAAAATTACTTTAAAATTTACATTGCAAAGATATATCTATTAAACACTACTTTGCAATACATAATACTATATTTTAACATATAATTAACTATTTAAGTCAATTGATTTATAGCTAAAAAAAGCAATTTATAGAGGTATATTTGTTTTAAATTGTATATTGAAATCATGAAATTAACACCCAAAAAAATAAATCAATTCACGTTTTTTAAGCTCCCATCTGCTTGGTTTTGTGGAGTAAGATTAACCGATATAACATCAGAAAAAAGCGTAGCTACTGTAAAACACAGATGGATAAACCAAAATCCATTTAATAGCATGTATTTTGCTGTGCAAGCCATGGCTGCAGAGCTTACCACTGGTGCATTAGTCATGCAAAGTATACAAAATGAAAATAAAAATATTTCTATGCTAGTGGCTGAAAATCAATCTGAATTTCTGAAAAAAGCGAAAGGTAGAATTCAATTTGTTTGTGAAGATGGGAAAGCTTTAAATGAAGCAATGAAAATCTGTTTAACAGAACCCGAAGGCTCTACAATTTGGATGAAAGCGATTGGAAGAAATGAAGAAAAAGAAATTGTATCTATCTTTAAATTTAAGTGGACCTTAAAACTTAAAAAGTAAAAAATTGCTTAACTTTAAAAACTGTAAGTGTCACTCAAAAGCATATTCAGTATATCTATAAAAATTAATATATGGTTTAAAATTACTTCACAAAAACATTATTTAGTATGCCAAGAGCCATGTTTGATTACACCAAAGAAATATTAAAAAGAGTAAGTTTTGATGTTCATCTTTTTTCTAAAGAAATTGAAAAAGCAGTAAAATTTCTTTTACCCCATGAAATTGATGAATTACGCTTATTTGTTCATCAATTAATCGAAGTAAATCCAAGTCTTCAAACTTCTTTAATCTATTTACCTAGCAGATAAGTAAATCAGGATTAAAGTTTAGAATGTACATTCTTAAACATTAATCTCTACATAAAAACCTTCGCTATTTCTAACGTTGAAGACTTTATTATCTTCAAATAATAAGTATTGACCTTTAATACCTACTAATTTACCTTCGTAAGTTGGATTTTTTTCTAAGTTTAAAGATGATGGTTTACTTGGGTATTTTTCAACTGGAAATGTAAGCTCTAATTCGGATTCATTTTCTTGAATATATTCATTTACTTCTTCAGGTAGAAACTGGACTAATTCATTTTTTACTTCCACTAAATTTTCATCTTCAATATCATTCTTCAGCATTTTTCGCCAGTTGGTTTTATCGGCAATATGTTCTTTTAAAGCCACTTCTGCAATTCCTGCTAAATACCGGTTAGGAGTTTCTAATACTATAAGTGCTTCATGCGCACCTTGATCTATCCAACGAGTTGGGACTTGTGTTTTTCGAGTCACTCCAACTTTTACATTACTAGAATTGGCTAAGTAAACAATATGGGGTTGTAACTGTACTTTTTTTTCGTATTCTAAGTCTCGGTCTTCTTCATCTAAATGTGCTTTACTTTTTTCTGGATGCATTATCCATTCGCCAGCTCTAGGAGTTTCTCCAAAACAAGTATAACAGAAACCTTGGCGATAAATTTTTTTGTTTTTTCCGCAACTTAAACACTGGTATTTAAGGAACTTAATAGAAAAGTTAGCGTTTATTTTTTGATTTAAATGAATAAAGTCTTCATCTAAATTTAAAAAATATTGAATTGGCTTTGCATTTTCTGTAAGCATCTTCTTTAAAACTCCTTGGTATAACATAAAATCTAAGCTTTGAAAATTGAAATAATTATTGTTTTTTTACAATTGTAAAATTCGTAAAATAAACGCAATTTATGCCAATTCCTATTGTAAATTCTATTGCTTCTTGGTTTCTGAAAAAAAGAATTCATCATATGGAATTGTTTATGAAATATCCCAATGAAGTTCAGCATGAATTGCTTTTAAACTTAATTCGGTTTGCAAAAAAAACAGAAGTTGGTTTAAAATACGATTTTAAAAGCATCCAATCTTATGAAGATTTTGTAGAAAGAGTTCCCGTACAAACTTATGAAGATTTTGAAGCTGACATTGAACGGGCGAGAAAAGGGGAAAATAATATTTTTTGGCCTACCCCTATTAAACTGTTTGCAAAATCTAGTGGAACCACAAGTAGCAAAAGTAAATTTATTCCCGTTAGTGAAGAAGCTTTAGAAGACTGTCACTATACAGCAAGCAAAGACATGTTGTGTTTGTATTTAAACAATAACCCAGATGCAGCGCTTTTTTTAGGTAAAAGCCTTCGTTTGGGCGGAAGCAAACAAATATATCAAGATCATAAAACTAGCTATGGTGATTTATCTGCATTACTTATAGATAATATGCCTTTTTGGGCCACCTACAGCAGCACACCTAACAATGATATTTCATTAATGGGCGATTGGGAAACAAAAATGCAAGCCATTATTAATGAAACTATACATGAAAATGTTACCAGTTTAGCTGGTGTACCTTCCTGGATGCTCGTTTTGCTTCATCGTGTTTTAGAAACCACTGGAAAGTCTAATATAAAAGAAGTTTGGCCTAATTTAGAAGTCTATTTTCATGGTGGAGTAAATTTCTCTCCTTACGCAGAACAATACAAACAACTCATCCCCGATAATCGATTTAGGTATTATGAAATTTATAATGCATCTGAAGGCTTTTTTGCTGCCAAAGACAAAAATAATAGCGAAGAGTTATTGCTCTTTTTAGATTATGGCATTTTTTATGAATTTATTCCTATGGATACTTACGGGAATGAAAAAGAAAAAGTTATTCCACTAAGCAAAGTAGAAATAGGAAAGAATTATGCCATGCTCATTACAACCAATTCTGGTTTATGGCGCTATAAAATTGGAGACACTGTTAGGTTTACTTCAGTTCTCCCTTACAGAATTAAAGTTTCGGGCAGAACAAAACATTTTATCAATGCCTTTGGTGAAGAATTAATTATCGAAAATGCTGAAAATGCATTGAGAAAAACAGCTCAAATTCACCAGACAGAAATTGCAGAATACACCGCTGCACCTATTTTTATGAAAGAGAAAGAAAAGGGAGCGCATCAATGGATTATAGAGTTTAATAAAGCTCCAACTAATTTTGAAGCTTTTGCTGAAACCTTAGACCTAGAAATTCAAAAGTTAAATAGTGATTACGAAGCCAAGCGAAAAAACAATATGACTTTAAATCCACTTGAGCTTGTAGTTGCTAAAAAAGGCTTGTTTTATAAATGGTTAGCGCAAAATGATAAGTTAGGCGGCCAGCATAAAATACCTAGATTAGCCAACAACCGAAAGTATATAGATGAATTACTAAAACTTAATGATTAAGCACTAGTTCTGCTTCACACAAAATTCTTCAATTAGGCTTTTTATAACTACGCTATTTATTTTGACTATAATTATTTGTGTGCATGTTTCTCACTAAAGTTATAAAGCTCTGCATCCATTGCGTCTCTATAATGAGAATAAATAACCGCAAACTTGCCAACTGACAGGCTGTGACGAGAAATTAACAGAGAAATTGAATCAGTTTTATTAATAAGCAAGCGCCTAGGTTAATAAATTTAAAAAGCATCCCCAGAAATTAATCTAAGGATGCTTCAAAAACAATTGCTTAACAAAAAATTGTTTTAGAGTAAACTTGTTGGACAAACGTATTCGGTTAAACTAGCCTTTTCATTGGCTTTAATTTCATCAAAGCCACCTCGTACATCTACAAAATTATCCCAACCTCTTTGTTTTAACATCGAAGCTGCAATCATACTTCTGTAGCCACCAGCACAATGCAAAGCAAACTTTTCATCTTTTGGAAAACTAGATAAAAAGTCATTTAAATTACCTAAAGGTGTATTTTCAGCTCCAATTAAATGTTGGCTTTTGTATTCATTTTTTTTGCGTACATCAAATACTTTTAATCCTTCAGCTTGTTCAGTTAGTAATGTATTTACGTCAATACGTTCTACCTGGTCTAATTCTTTATTTGCTACTTTCCAGGTTTCAATTCCACCCTTTAAGTAACCTATAGCATGGTCATAACCAACACGAGCTAGACGGATTATACTTTCTTCTTCTTTTCCTGGCTCTGTAATAAGTAAAATTTGCTGTTTAATATCTGGGATTAACTCACCAACCCACATGGCAAAATTATTATCTAGTCCAATATTTATAGAATTAGGAATAAAACCATCTTTAAACGTTTCAGCTTCACGAGTATCTAATAATAAAGCTCCAGTTTCATTGGCTGCTGCTTCAAAAGCATCTGCAGATAATGGTTGCTGTCCACGTTCAATTACATCATCAATACTATCGTAACCTTGAATATTCATTAAAACATTTTTTGGAAAATATCCAGGAGGTGTGGTTAAACCATCTAATAATTTATTAATAAACTCTTCTTTAGGCATTTCTTGCAAAGCATAATTTGTAGCTTTTTGGTTTCCTAAGGTATCGGTAGTTTCTTTGCTCATCATTTTACCACACGCACTTCCAGCTCCATGATTTGGGTAAACAATTAAATGATCTGGTAAGGGTAAAATTTTATTTCTCAACGAATCGTATAAATGAGCCGCTAATTTTTCTTCGGTCAAATCTTCAATTACATGTTGCGCTAAATCTGGTCTTCCAACGTCGCCAATAAATAAAGTATCACCAGTAATAATTCCATGTTGTTTATCGTTTTCATCTATTAATAAATACGTAGTAGACTCCATGGTATGACCTGGCGTATGTAAAGTTTTTATGGTGTAATCACCAACTTTAAACTCTTGATTATCTTCAGCAACCAAGGCATCAAAACCAGGTTTTGCAGTTGGACCATAAACTATGGTTGCTCCTGTTTTTTTGGCTAAATCTAAGTGTCCTGAAACAAAATCGGCATGAAAATGCGTTTCAAAAACATATTTTATAGTTGCGTTATCTTTCTTAGATTTATCAATATAAGGCTGTACTTCTCTTAATGGATCAAAAATTGCTGCTTCTCCATTACTTTCGATATAATAGGCTGCATGTGCAATACAACCCGTATAAATTTGTTCAACTTTCATATTCGTAAATTTTAATTTAATGCTAAAATAAGCGCCTTCTATTTTTTCTTATGTTACAAAAGTCACATTAACTACTGTAAAACAGACAAATATGACTTTTGTCAGTTTATTTATATTCTATAATGTAATTACTACACAAAATAGCAAGTTGAAATATGCTAGACATGATTTAGCGTAAAATTATATGCGTAATAGTTGAGATAAGCTAATCTCTTTATTACTTTCGCAAAAAATGATAAAAATGAAAAAATTAGTTATACTAGCTTTAGTTTTATTCAGTTTTGCATGTGAGAGCACTAAAAACGAAGTGATCTTAACTGCAGATGCTAGCCAAATAGCTGAAAATTCTGAAGTGTATCTTTCAAAAATAGGTGAAAACTCAAAACAAGTTTATATTGATACTACCGTAGTTGAAAATGGTTCTTTTAGTTTCGACTTAAGTGATCAAAAAAATCAATTACTCAATATAATACGTATTGATGGCTTGCCAGGAAACTTCATTTTTGTGAAAGAAGATTTTTCACCCATGCAACTAAAAGTTGATAATTTAGATCTAAGAAACTCTGAATTGAAAGCTGGAAAACACAATCAATTACTAACAGATTATGTTTCTTCGCTTAAGAAATACAGCGAAAGCATGGCTGATGTGCAAAGCAAGCTTAAGAATGCTTTTCAAACGCAAAATAGAAGCGAAGTTGCTGAAGCAAGAAGCCTGCAGAAAAGCATTGATGAAGAAAGCGTAGAAATGCGTAAGCAACTTATTAAAGACAACCCAGAATCTGTAGTAAGTTTAATGGTATTGTCTGATTTAATGCGAACTAAAAAAGTAAATAACCAAGAAGCAAAAGAGTTTTTTAATAGTTTAGGAGACGATGTTAAAGATTTAGAACTTGGAAAAAGCATACAAGAGCAAATCGAAAATGTGGGAGCTACAGATGTTGGTGCAGTTGCTCCTATGTTTTCTGGTCCTACACCAGAAGGCAACAAATTAAAACTAGAAGATGCCATGGGAAAAATTACTTTAATAGATTTCTGGGCATCTTGGTGTAAGCCTTGCCGAATTGAAAACCCAAATATTGTTGATGTTTATCAGGATTATAAAGATAAAGGCCTTTCTATAGTACAAGTATCTTTAGATAGACAAAACCAGAAAAAAGCTTGGGTAAATGCTATTGAAGCCGACAATTTAGGTGATTGGAATCATGTTTCTAATTTAATGTTTTGGAAAGATCCTATTGCAGTTAAATATGGTATACGTTCTATACCAGCTGCTTTTTTAATAGATGAAGATGGCGTAATTATAGGAAAAAATTTGAGAGGAAGACAACTGCGAGAAAAAGTAAGTGAATATTTAGATTAAACTATTCACCTAAGTAATTTGATATGATTGAAAAGCTGCTTGACGTCAAGCAGCTTTTTTTGTTTAATTATTAACATAAAACAATTGAACAAAATTTAATTTTATGCTTTAAACAAGAACATGAAACATTTAGATAAATCTCAAATTATAAATCTTCCGCGTTTTGAACGGATGAATTTAATAAATTCTTGCGGAGGCATTAAATCGGCTAACTTATTAGGAAGCTGTAATAACAAAGGAGAAACTAACTTAGCCGTTTTTAATTCGGTTATTCATTTAGGAAGTAATCCGCCACAACTAACTTTTACACTTCGCCCCGTTACGGTAGAGCGCCATACCTATTCCAATTTAAAAGAAACAGGCATCTTTACCATAAACCATATTCACCAAGATATAATTGAACAAGCTCACCAAACTTCAGCTAGTTACACAGCAGAAAAAAGTGAATTTAATGAAGTTCAACTTACAGAAGAATACATCTCCAACTTTAAAGCGCCTTACGTAAAAGAATCTAAAATAAAAATGGGTTGTTCTTACGAAAATGAATATCACATTAAAGAGAGCGGCTGTATTATAATTGTTGCCAATATTGAGCATATCTACTTCGACGAAAACATTCAAACTAAAGATGGTTTTTTAGACTTAACCCAAGCCAAATCGGTAGGAATAATTGGTTTAGATGCCTATGTAAAGACTGAAATGATAAACCGTTTTAGTTATGCCAGACCAGAAGAAAAATTAAAATCTATCTTATAGATGGCACATAAAAAACCACATTTACCCAGTAAAATATGTAAAACTTGTGGCAAACCTTTCTCTTGGCGAAAAAAATGGGAGAAAAATTGGGATGATGTAAAATATTGCAGCGAACGATGCAGAAGAAATAAAGACTAAACTAAGTTTGATGACTATGTTTAATAAGTTTCAAAACTATTTGGCTAATTTTTATACGATAGTGACAACTCTAATTCAATAATTTACAAAATGTAAAACATGAAAAAGAAAATAAACATTGTTTGGTTTAGAAACGATTTACGAGTTAGCGACCAGGCTTCTTTAACTAAAGCATTTCAAGAAGACTTACCCGTGTTGGGTGTTTATTGTTTAGATCCTAGACAATTTCAAGAAACCGAATACGGATTTAAGAAAACTGAACGGTTTAGAGCCAAATTTTTACTAGAAACACTTGCTGAATTAAAATCAAATTTAGAAAAGCTTCATGTAAATTTACAAGTACATCACGAAAAGCCCTACCTTGTTTTTCAAAAATTAGCTGAAGAATTTGATATACAACATATCTTTTGCCAGAAAGAATGGACTCAAGAAGAGAAAGCTGTTCAAAATGAAATCGTGAATCAATTAGGAGATATCAAATTTATTGAATCTTACGATCAATTTTTATTTCACCCAGAAGATGTTCCGTATTCTAATTACCAACAAGTTCCAGAAGTTTACACCCAATTTAGAAAAGCTTGCGAGAAAAAATCTGAAGTAAGAGAACTGCTTCCTGATTTAGAACCTAAGGCAGAAAGCAACTATTTTGGTGATAATACAAGCATTCCAAATTTAACAGACTTAGGTTTAGAAGATTTTGAAGCCGATTCGCGTTCTGCTTTTCCTTTTCAAGGGGGAGAAAATCAAGCCTGGAAAAGAGTAAATTATTATTTCTGGGAAACTAAAAAGCTTCAATACTATAAAAAAACAAGAAATGGTTTATTAGGTAAAGACTATAGTTCTAAACTTTCAGCGTGGTTAGCCAACGGAAGCATTTCAGCTAGACAAATCTATTGGGAAGTCAAAAAGTTTGAAAAAGAAGTAAAGAAAAACCAAGACACCTATTGGCTAATTTTCGAATTAATTTGGAGAGATTATTTTAAATATGTTTCACTTAAACATGGAAATAAAATCTTTCATTTAGGTGGAATTCTCAATAAAGATTATGATTGGGGAAGCAACCAAAAAGCGATAAACCAATGGATTAATGGGCAAACTCCAGAAGATTTTGTAAATGCAAACATGCTCGAAATTAGAGAAACTGGATTTATGAGCAACCGCGGTAGGCAAAATGTAAATTCGTACTGGGCCAAAGAATGGAAACAAGACTGGAGAATCGGCGCAGCTTATTTTGAAGCCATGCTAATTGATTACGACGTTCATTCCAACTGGGGAAACTGGATGTATAATAGCGGCGTAGGGAATGACCCTAGAGACCGAAAATTTAATATTAAAAGTCAGGCAGAACGCTATGATTCTAACGGTAAATACCAACGAACTTGGCTGCAAGAATCTTTGTTTTAGGATTACAATCTAGAACATAATTTTAAAATTTTTTAAAATGAAAAAAACATTACGACTTATATTAGGAGACCAACTCAATTTGAAACATTCATGGTTCAAGGAGAAAAATGATGATGTAATTTACTTCATGGCAGAGATGAAGCAAGAAACCAATTACGTAAAACATCACATTCAAAAAGTAGTTGCCTTCTTTCTCTCGATGCGAAATTTTTCAGAAGAACTTCAAAAAAAAGGTCATCACGTAATTTATTACAACTTAGACGATCAAAAAAACCAACAAGATTTAGTTGAAAATCTTAAGCAAATTATTGAAGAGAATAAAGTTGAAAAATTTGAATATCAATTACCAGATGAGTTTAGACTCGACCAGCAACTTAAAGACTTTTGTGAAGAATTATCTATTGAAACTAATGCAATAGATACAGAGCATTTTTATACCAAAAGAAACGATGTAGCTAATTTCTTTGAGGGCAAAAAAGAAATGACCATGGAGTATTTTTATCGAGATATGCGGAAGAAGCATGAAATTATGATGCTAGACGACAAAAAACCGGAAGGCGGAAAATGGAATTTCGATAAAAGTAATCGTAAAAAATGGACTGGAAAACCTGAAATCCCACCACATAAATATTTTAAGAAAAAGGTAACCCATATCGTAGATTTATTAGAAAAGGAAAAGATAGAAACCATTGGCAGAATAGATGCTAATCATTTTTCGTGGCCTACCAGCAGAAAAGAATGTTTGGAAGTGTTAGATTACTTCTGCAAGAAATTATTGGTCTATTTTGGTGACTACGAAGACGCCATGCATACCGATGAAAAATTCTTGTTTCATTCGCGTCTGTCTTTCGCTATGAATACCAAAATGCTGTCACCAAAAGAAATAATAGACACAACACTAGATTATTATTACGAACATAAAGACCATATTGATATTTCTCAAGTGGAAGGTTTTGTACGTCAAATTTTAGGCTGGAGAGAGTTTATGCGTGGTATTTACTGGAAAGAAATGCCTGAATATAAAAGTTTAAACGAACTTGAAAACACCAACAAACTTCCTGACTTTTACTGGACAGGCAAAACCAAAATGAATTGCATGAGCCATGCCATCAATCAAAGTTTAGATGAAGCACATGCACACCACATTCAGCGTTTAATGGTAACTGGTAATTTTGCTCTGTTAACTATGGTAGACCCAGACGAAGTAGATGCTTGGTATTTGGGTGTTTATATTGACGCCATTGAATGGGTAGAACTTACCAACACTCGCGGAATGAGTCAATTTGCCGACGGCGGAATAGTGGCTACCAAACCTTATGTATCTAGTGGGAGTTACATCAATAAAATGAGTAATTATTGCAAGTCTTGCCACTATTCTGTTTCTAAAAAAGAAGGCGAAAAGGCATGTCCATTCAATAATTTATATTGGAATTTTTTATATAAAAATCAAGAGAAATTTAAGAACAACCAACGCATGAATATGATGATGAGCTTGTTAAAAAAAATGAATAAAGACACGCTAAATAATCATATTAAACGGTCTGAAGAAATTATTAAGAATCCTGACCAATTTTAATAGCTATAATAAACCTGTATCTTTGTTAGGTAAAAATCGTTTTTTATGAACTATAAATTATATGTAATTTTTTTACTGCTCGTAAGTATTTTAAGTTGTACAGATCATCAACCTAAAAAAACTGAAGCAGTTGAACAAAAATCATCTGTAGAATCTACAGATGAAGTAATTGAAGAAAACCAAAATGAAGATACTCAAACAGAGACTGAAACAGTTTTAAACGATAAAAGCGCTAAGAATACAACTCAGAAAGCAAGCAAAGCAATTGACACTATTCGTTCAGAAATGGAAAAAACTTACCCAAAAATGAACGATGGGTCAGAAAGAGATGAAGAAGCAGAACAAATGGTAAAAAACGCTAGAAAGGAAGCAGAAGAAGCACAAAAACGAGCCAAAGAAAAAGCAGAAGAAATGCTAAAAAAAGCTAGAGAAAATGCGCAAAAAACCATGGACAATGCTAAGGAAAAAGCAGACGAAGCATCAGACGAAATGAAAGATGAAAAAAAGAAAATAAATGCCAAAATTAATGAAGGGACATCATCTTAAATACAAATGGCAATTACTATAAACTAAGATTTACTAAGTTAGTAAGCGAAACTGGAGAACGCGGTCATCCCGCTTTTTAATATATTTTATTAGA
>CBFIGU010000043.1:0-20525 GCA_965662165.1 Psychroflexus sp. | reverse complement strand
GTGTAGAATACGAAGAGCCATCAACAGGAACGATGCAAGAGTTTAAAGCGAATTTTACACTGAAGAGATAGATAAAATTGTTACAATAAAATAATACAATACCCCAGTTTAACGCATATGAAGTTAATAAAATCAATAGTTTTAGTTTTAACGATCGTTTTTTTTAGTACTAAAACATTTTCACAAGAAAGAGGAATTCCAGTATATCAAGATTATTTAACTGACAATCTTTACTTAATTCATCCATCAATGGCTGGGGCAAGTAATCAAAATAAAGCTAGATTGACTGCAAGACAACAATGGTTTGATGTTGATAATCCACCGAGTTTACAAACTATAAGTGTGAATGGTAGATTAAGTGATAAAGTTGGTGTTGGAGGTATTTTTTTTAATGATTCAAACGGAAGATATTCACAACAAGGTGGATATTTATCTTTTGCCTACCATTTGATGTTTTCTAGAAGTACAGCAGACTTACACATGCTTTCTTTTGGCGCTAATTTAGGTATAATACAAAGTGGATTAAATGAAACAGATTTAGTAGATGCAGGCGCATTTGACCCTATAATTTCAGGTGTAGACCAATCAGAAGCCTTTTTTAATGCAGATTTTGGTTTCTCTTATTTCTTTATGGATTTCTTTTCTCATTTTACAGTTAAAAACATTATTAATCAAGAAAGTCAAATCTTTACAGATCAATTTCAAATTATAAATCAGCGTCAATATTTAGCAAGTTTAGGTTATAATTTTAATACATTTGGATCACCATTTTCTTTTGAACCTTCTGTTTTATTTCATCATCGAGAAGCTACCAATGAAACTAATTTCGACATTAATGGTAAAGTGTACTACGAATTTGATAATGGAATGTTATGGGGAGGACTTTCTTACAGAAGAAGCTTAGATGGAGCTGAATTTTTGGGAAGTAATAACGAAGCAAGAAGCCAAAAATTACAAACTTTATCTCCTTTTGTAGGTATCAATTATGGAAACTTCATGTTTGCTTATACATATACTAACAGTGCTTTACAAGAGATCACTATTTCTAGTTCTGGATTTCACCAAATAACTTTAGGTTATAACTTTGGAGAAGATAGAGGAAGATACAAGTGTAATTGTCCAGCTGTAAATTGGTAAGCTTAGTAATCTAAATATTTTACCTTAGGGTTTGTTCTAAACAAATTTTTTGTAATCATCTCAATTGGGCTTAAATTCTTGTTATTTGAAAAAATATTGATGCTTGCACAAGTATCATTTTTTGAATTTACAATTTTATATTTGTTTAATAATTTTTTGGTTTGCTTTGCGACGGCAAATCCAGAATCTATGATTTTAACTCCTGGTAGGAAATTTTGTATTTGATCTTTTATAAATGGATAATGAGTACACCCTAATACTAACGAATCAATTTTATTTTCTTTGAAAGGCAAAAGTTGATTATTTAAATTAGTAATAAATTCTTTACTAGTGTGCAAATTAGATTCAATAGCTTCAACTATTCCGACTCCCTCAACTTGAGTAAGTTCAATCTCCTTGCTAATAAACCTTTTGCTTGTTTTGGCAAATAGCTCACTTGCAAGAGTTCCTTTAGTCGCTAAAATTCCAATTCTATTATTTAAAGTTTGTAATGAAGCTGGTTTAATGGCGGGCTCTATTCCTACAAAAGGAACTCTATACGTATTTCTCAATTCTTCAATAGAATTCGTAGTTGCAGTGTTGCAAGCCACAACAATTAACTTTGCACCTAAGTCTAAAAGCTTCTCTGTGTTTTTATGTGCTAATTGATTGATTATTTTTTTAGGTTTTATTCCATACGGGGCATTTTTACTATCTGCCAAGTATATTATGCTTTCGTTGGGTAGTAAATAGTTGATTTCGCTGGCTATAGACGTTCCGCCAATCCCAGAATCGAATATTCCTATAGGTTGATCCATAAAACTATATTAAATGAAAAAAGCTACTCGAAAGTAGCTTTTTAAATTGATATAACAGAGTCTATCGCTTTTGAATTACTTATTTAATTCAGCTTTTACGTCATCCATTAGGTTGTAACCGTCTGCTAAAAGAACTCCTGTTCCTGTTGAAGAGTCTAGAACGTATTTGAAGCCTTTTTCTCTAGCCACACGTTGTATTACTTCTCTAGCTTTTTCTAAAACTGGACGCAACATGCTTTCTTGCTTCTTTTTAAGCTGTTCTTGAGCATCTTGGCTAAATTCCATAATGTTTTGTTGCATTTCTTCAAGCTTCATCATTCTTCTTTGATTTTCTTCTTCCGTTTTTGTGTTCTGCTCAGCTTGATAACGCTCGTTTGTTTTCTGAGCTTCTTTAAGCATTTCATCAATTTGTGTACGGTAAGTCTTGTCAATCTTATCTAATTCAGACATAGCATTTTTATATGCATCCATGGTTTCAATTAGCTCTTGCGAATTGATATGCGCAACTTCAGATTGAGCCATTAGGTTGCTATTTAAGCTTATTCCAAAAAATAATAGTAGGCTTAGACTTATTAATTTTAGGTTTTTCATCATTTTTAATTTAGTAGTGTTAATAATATATTTAATTGTTTTCTCTTGCTTTATTAATTGAATCTCTTTTTCTTTTAGCTTCTTCTCGGTCTTTTATGAGCTGAGCCTTTCTAGCTTCATATTCCTTCTTTCTTGCAGCTCTAATAGAATCTCTTTTACTTAATTGTTCTTCTTTACGTTGTTCTCTTTCTGTTTCTCTAGCCAATTCAAGCGCTTTTTGGGCTTCTTCTTTCTTTTCATCTTCAATAGCTCCTTCTACAGATTTATATTCTTCCCCAAACATTTCTTCTTCATCAAAAGTTCCATCTCTTGCTGAGCGTTGAATCAATTTTAAAATCACATCACTTAAGTCATGTCTTTTAGCACCATAAAGCATAGATGCATCGCTAGAAATCTCATATATAAAATCATAATTTCGATTATCTGCTATTTCCATCACCGCATTAAAAACTTGATCTTGGATAGGTTGAATAAGTTGTCTTTTCTGTACTAACAATTCACCACCAACACCAAATTTTTGATCTTGATATTCGAACATAGATTGTGTTAAGTATTCTATTTCTTCTTCTTTTTCTTCTATTAATTCAACAGTTAATAATGGTCTTTGGTTTTCTAATTCTTCTTTTAATTGATCGATTTCAGCTTTCTTACTTGCTAAATCTCTACTCCATTTTTGCGCCTTTTTATCTAATTGTGATAAAGATTGTTGGTACTCAGGAACATTTTCTAAAATGTAATCCATATCAATGTAGCCAATTTTCAAACCGCGTTGGGCTTGTAAATTAAGGCTTATTAAGATAAGCATTACTATTTTTAAAATTGTACTCAAATTCATGATAAATATATTAAAAACCGTGCCAAATTAAAATTGTTGTCCAATTATAAAGTGGGTTTCCCATCCATTAGGCCCGGTATTTGTTCCAGGAATTGGATCAAAACCGTATCCAAAGTCTATACCTAACAAGCCAAATTGTGGCATAAAAATACGAACTCCACCACCTGCAGAACGACTAAGGTCGAAAGGTGAATACTCTCTAAAACTGTCAAAAGTACTACCTGCTTCAAAAAACGCTAAGGCAAAAATAGATGCGCTAGGGTTTAAGGTTATTGGATATCTTAAATCTACTGTAAACTTATTATAGATTGTTGCACCATCATTAAAACTCTCTTGGGTTACATTTTGTCTGTTACGCGGAATAATAGATTGATTTGGATATCCACGAAGCGCAATAATTTCTCTTCCGTCCATGGCGAATCCTGCTAAACCATCACCACCTAAGAAAAAGCGTTCAAATGGAGGTATACCACGATTATTGTTATAAGCACCTAAGAAACCAAATTCAATATTTTTTCTTAATACTAGTTTGCCAAATAAACGATTAAACCATTCTCCAGAAAAGTTGATTTTATAAAATTCTAACCAATCGAATCTTTGTTGGTCAATTTCAGCTAGTCTATCATTATCATTTGTTGCTAATGCTTCATCTCTTTCAATGCTCAATTGCTCGTAGTCTACGCCATCAAATAAAGAATAAGGAGGGGTGAACTTTAAGTTGAAATTAAACCTTGAACCGCCCATTGGGAAAATAGGGTTAGAAAATGTATTGTCTCGTCTAAGCGCAACGGTAAAGGAAACATTGTTAGAATATCCATTTGGAAATCTAAATAATCCTACGTTATAATTTTGAAGATCGAAATGTTGGAAACCTACTGAAGTAGATAAGAAAAAATATTCGTCTGGTACACGAAGTCTTTTTCCTAAACCAACATTTAAGCCAGTAATTGAAAACTGACGGTCTCTATCTGCTCTTCGAGTAAGTGGATCGAATAAAAACTGTTTTGTTTGTGATAAAGAAACCGAAAGTTGAACAGGTTTTTTGCCACCTAACCATGGTTCTACAAAAGTTAAGCTGTAATTCTGGAAAGCAATACTGGCTTGAGCTCTTAAGGATAAGGTTTGGCCATCTCCCATTGGTAAAGGTTTCCAAGCTTCTTTATCTCCAATTCCACGAAGGGAAAAGTTATTAAAACTTAAACCTAATGTACCAATGAAACCACCGCCGCCGTATCCACCTTGTAGTTGTACTTGGCTTGCTCCTTGCTCTTCTAAGCTATATTCTACATCTACAGTTCCATCTACAGGATTAGGATTTTTAATATCTGGTCTAATGGATTCAGGGTTAAAATATCCTGTTTGACTCAATTCCCTAGCTGTATTCATAATAGCTTTTTTGCTATATTGTTCGCCAGGCAGTGTTCTTAAGTTTCTATAAATAGCGTGATCGTGCGTTCTGTCGTTTCCAACCACTTTAACATTATTAAAGTACGCAATTGGACCTTCAGTAATTCTAATTTCAAAATCGATAGTATCGTTGTACACACGAGTTTCTACAGGAGTTATCCTGGAGAATAAGTAACCGTTATCTTGGTAAGTATCTGTTAGGTTTCCTTCTTTTTGTTTAGGCCCGCCAGTTATTTTTTCTTCAAGGAGAGTTCCATTGTAAGGGTCACCTCTTCTAATTCCCATTAAATTGCTTAATTCTCTGTCTGAGTAAACACTATTTCCTAAAAATGAAACTTCACCAAAATAATATTGGTTTCCTTCATTAATTTCTAAGCCAATTTTTACAGTACTCTCTTCATTTTTAATTACCGTATCCGAAACTACTCTGGCATCGCGATAACCGCGTTCTTTTAACTTGTCTACAATTCGTTCTTTATCTTCTTCAAAATCACCAGGAATTAGTTTAGAGCGTTTCCAAATTCTAAAAAAGTTTTTTTGTTTTGTATTCTTTATGAATCTTCTGATTTTAGCATCAGAAAAATCTTCATTACCACTAATTTCGATTTCAGAAACTTTAATTTTTTCACCCAAATCTACATTAATCAGCATATTTTCTCCAACAACAACGCCAAGTGAATCTTCTTCAACTTCGGTTGTAATTTTAGGATTCACATTTAAATACCCTTTTTTACGGTATTCTCTTTTAATGTGATTTTTAGTATTTGCTATAAAGTTTTCGGTAAGCTTTGTTCCTTTTTCAAGTTTTAAATCTTCAATAATTTCTTCTCGCTTCTTCTTTTTTATTCCACGAATTTTAACCTTATTAAGCTTAGGAACTTCATTAATTTCAAGTTCTAGATGAGCAACATTGCCATCTGTAACATCTTTCAAATAAAAATTGATGTCACTAAATAAACCTAAATTCCATAGTTTATTAATTACTTGGCTTAGGCGGTCTCCTGGGAGATATAATTTTTCTCCTTTTCTTAAGCCTGTAAAGGCAATTACCGTTCTTTCATTATAAGTTGTTACTCCGCTAACACTAATTTCTCCAATTATATATTCTTTGGCATTTCCTATACCAATATCGCCTTGTGCAAGAATAGGTGTGCTTACTAGGGTAAATAGAAATAAGACACAAATAAATGTATTTTTACTCAATCTATTTATGGAGTTGCTCACTTGTTTTTCCAAATCTTCTCTCTCTTTTTTGGTAGTTTGTAATTGCTTCAATTAAATGCTCCTTTCTAAAGTCTGGCCATAAAACTTCGCAAAAATATAATTCGGCGTAAGCAATTTGCCATAGTAAAAAGTTACTTATGCGTTGCTCGCCACTTGTTCTTATCAATAAATCTACATCTGGTAAATCAAACGTGTAAAGATGATTGTTTATTACTTCGTCTGTAATTTCATCTGGCTTTAATTCGTTTTGTTCTACTTTTTTACTTATTACTTTAACCATATTTCTAATCTCTTCTCTAGAGCCGTAGCTTAATGCCAGGGATAAAGTCATATGGTCGTTGTCTTTTGTTTTTTCAATCACTTCCAGTAATTCCTTTTTGGCTTTACTTGGAAGATTATTTACGTTTCCTACCGCGTTTAATCTTATTTTATTGTCGGTTAAGGTTTTGAGTTCTTTTTTAAGCGAGCTAACTAAAAGCTTCATTAAGGTTTGAACTTCTAACTTTGGTCGATTCCAATTTTCAGTAGAAAAAGCAAATAAGGTTAGGTGTTTTATCCCAATTTCTGCGCAAGCTTCAACAGCTTCTCTAACCGATTTCGTTCCTCTTTCATGTCCGGCGGCACGAATCAATCCTTGTTTTTTAGCCCAACGACCGTTGCCATCCATAATAATAGCAATGTGTTTAGGCAATATTTTTGATTTGATTTGTTCCATTTAAAAATTACAATAACATGGTTTTCTCCCAAATGAATAGGTTAGCGTAAATCCCGCAAACATATACCAATCATTTGTATTTGGATTGCCAAAATTAGTAAAATTTGTCTCACCACTAATTTCGCTTGGATTACTTCCGTCTAAATTATCTGTAAAAGTATACCTAGCGCCAAATTCTCCAGCTAAAACCCAATGTGTAGAAATATTCATTTTTATTCCAAAAATCATAGGAATTGCTAAGCTACCAAACTGCTCACCTTGGGTTAGTCTATTATTATTTACATAATAATGATTAGCAAAAAAGTAAGTTGGACCTGTAGCTAAATAAGGAGTTACCTGAGTTCTTGGTTCATGTGGATCCCAATCCCAAAAGGTAAATTCTAAAGCGGCAGAAATTTCGGTCATGGATTGATTAAAACGGTAATTACGAGCAATTCTTCTATTTACATCAGAACGACTATCATCTCCGTAAGTTCTTGCTCTCAAAACTGAAAATCGAAAAGAGTGTCTTTCGCTTCTGTTCCATTTAAAGATAAGCCCAAAACTACCATTAGATAGATTTGAATAATCTTCTGGTAAAACATACGAAGTTGAGCCTACATCTCCTGTAAAATTTGTTCCGCCAATCATAAATCCCACTTCATAGGTTTGAGCAACTAAACTAGTACTCGCTAACCATATTAAAATGTTACTAATAAGAATAAATCTCATAAATTTTAAAAGTCTGCAAATATAAAAATAATGTTTACCCAATATGTTTAAAATGGATTTCTATTTAAAACTGAGATTACTTTATATTATTGCTCAATATTTCTACGATCTTCACCCCAAAGAAGCTTTTTTCTTAAAGTTCTTAAAAAGCTTGATTCGTGAAGCTGCACTAAAGGAATAGTAAAGTCTGCTTTTTGAATTTTAATTTCGGTTTGTGTAGGTAAAGTATAAGTTCTGGAATCCATTGAAATTAAAAAGAAGGCTTCACGTGCATGAATTTGAAATTTTAACTTTTTGTCGTCAGGAAAAACGAGTGGTCTAGCGTTTAAATTATGTGGAGCAATAGGTGTGATGATCATAGCTTTAGTCTCTGGGGTAACAATTGGCCCGCCACAACTCAAGGAATATCCAGTAGAGCCAGTAGGAGTGGAGATAATTAAGCCATCTGCCCAATATGCGTTTAAATAGTCTTGATTTAGCCAAGTTTCTATGGTAATCATAGAAGTAGAGTCTTTTCTACTAATAGCAATTTCATTTAATGCATATTGAAAATCATGATTAATAATATTGCTAGGTTCGGTTTCAATTTGAATAATGCTTCGCTCTGAAATGGCATGTTTTCCTGATAGAATTGAATTTAAAGTTTCTTTAATTTCGTCTTTATGAATACTTGCTAAAAAGCCAAGTCGCCCTGTATTAATACCAACTGTTGGAATATTTAAACCTTTTACATAACGAATAGCAGATAAGATGGTGCCATCGCCGCCAATACAAAAGAAAAAATCGAAACTGGCATCAAGTTGCTCAAAAACCTTAGGATTAGAAACTTCCAAAATCTGTTCTTCATTAATAAGCTTTAAATATTTTTTTTCAAACCAAATCTCATCATCTCGTTCTTGTAAAACACTAACAAGTTGTTTAATATATTTACCAGAATCTGGATAGAAAAATTGTCCAAAAAGAGCAACTTTCATAGTTTTTAGATATTTAAAAATTTATTGAAATAATCTGAATAATCTTTCAGCTTTTCAGTGAGCTTATCTTCTTCGTGTAGGCTAATAATTTCATAATCATACCTTCTAAGGCTTTGTAAAATTTCATTAATTCCATTGTGATCCAATCTTACGGAAACCTGAATTACATTAGCGTCTACGTATTGGGTAAAGATTCCAACAAGCTTTGCGTTATGAGATTCAATAATTTGCGCTACTTCAGCATAAGTAAAATCTTCTCTTTTTTTCTGTAATGTAATTTCTTCTGCAGAAAATGCCAAGAAAGGTGTCTCTCTTAAAAAAGCGAAAAAATCGTTTAAAGATAAGCTACCAGCTATCTCGTGATTTTGATTTACAATAATTAATTGTTGCGTTTCTAGCTCTACAAACTGCTTTAAAAAATCTACAGTACTAGAAGTGTTAACCAAGCTGCAATTTCTAAACAAATACATGTAATTTGAAAGTTGGGCTTGAATGTCTAAACCTTCTAAGTCTTCAATATGAATACTTCCTAGGTAACGATTTTCATCTACCACAGCAATACAATTAAGCTGCTCTTTTTCTAAGCGTTTAATGCAGCTTCTTATGCTAGCTTCTTTGGTGATTTTAGCAAATTCACTTTCTATATATAAAGAGATATCTTGTGCTTTCATATAATACGCAAATTACATTTTTTAGCTAATAAAGCTTCATAATTAGACTAGTTTTAATAGAAACGAAGCCAAAAAGTAATATTTAAATTTTCATAACAGTCATCTGTCCTAATTCAAACCATTGTATTTTTGTTGAAAATCAAATTTAATAATGACTAGATTAAGTGTAAATATCAATAAAATAGCGACCTTAAGAAATGCAAGAGGTGGTAATGTGCCAAATGTTGTTGAAGCGGCTAAAAATATAGAAAAATTTGGAGCTCAAGGCATTACGGTGCATCCAAGACCAGATGAAAGACATATTAGATATCAGGATGTAAGAGAATTAATATCTGTAGTTAAAACGGAATTTAATATAGAAGGAAACCCTAATCCAAAGTTTGTAGAGTTGGTTTTACAGAATAAACCTGCACAAGTTACATTGGTGCCAGATGCAGAAGATGTACTTACTTCTAACGCAGGTTGGGACACCATAAAACACAAAAGCTTTTTACAAGAAATAATTAAAGCCTTTAAAGATGAAGGTATAAGAACTTCTATTTTTGTAAATCCTGATGTAAAGTGGATTGAAGGAGCCAAAGAAACAGGAGCAGACCGAATTGAACTTTATACAGAATCCTATGCGGTTAATTACGCTATAAATCCGTCTAAGGCGATTGCTCCATATATAGAATGCGCTAAAAAAGCACACGAAATGGGTTTAGGAATTAACGCAGGACACGATTTATCTTTAGAAAATATTGAGTTTTTTAATAAAGAATTACCCTACTTAGACGAAGTTTCTATTGGTCATGCTTTAATAGCAGAATCACTTTATGAAGGTTTAGAAACAGTTATAAAAAAATATTTAAGTTTACTAAAGTAATTCTCAAGCCAATTAAATGAAACTACACGCAAATATTGAAGGAGAAGGCCAACCACTTTTTATTTTACACGGATTTTTAGGAATGGGAGACAATTGGAAAACCCTAGGAAAATCCTATGCAGCAGAAGGTTTTGAAGTTCATCTGATAGATCAGAGAAATCATGGAAGAAGTCCACATAGCGAAGAATTTAATTATGAACTACTGGCTAAGGACGTTAAAGAATATGCTGATGAAAACCAAATTGAGCAATTTTTGGTTATTGGTCATTCTATGGGTGGAAAAACCGCAATGCAATTAGCTTGCATGTATCCTAGTTTAGTTGAAAAATTATTAGTTGCAGATATTGCGCCAAAATATTATGCTCCACATCATCAACAAATTTTAGAAGGTTTGACTAAGCTTGAGCAAGCCAATTTAACTTCCAGAAACCAAGCTGAAAATTTGCTATCAGAATTTATTTCAGAAAAGGGAATTCGGTTATTCCTTTTAAAAAACCTTTACAGAAAAGAGAAAAATAAATACGGATTACGAGTAAATTTAGATGCATTAAAATCTAATATCGATGAAATTGGTAAAGCATTATCATCTAATACAAGTTTTTCTGGTGAGACTCTTTTTCTTAAGGGTGAGCGTTCCAATTATATTGTAGATGATGATGAAAGCCTAATAAAAAGCCACTTTCCCAAGGCAGAAATAGCAGTAATTAAAAATGCTGGACATTGGTTGCATGCAGAACAAAGAGAAGCTTTTTTTGATAGGAGTATTCGTTTTTTAAGAAGATAATTTGTTATGTATGCATAATAAGTTAATTTTTTACTTGTATTATTAAGGATTTAATTTATTTTTGGTCAATTAATTGTTGATTTAAAAATAACTCTAATTAAATACAAAAACATGAAAAAATTAGTACTCAGTTCATTGCTATTTTTAGCTTTTGCAAGTGCTTATGCTGGTGGTTATCGAGTAGGAGCACAGGGACAACGAGCTTTAGCAATGGGTCACTCAGGTGTGGCTGTGGTTAGCAATGCAGAACTTGCTTTCTTTAATCCATCAGGATTAGTTCATTTAGAAAATCGCTTAAACGTTTCAGCTGGTGTAACAGGTGTTTTTTCTAACGTTCAATACCAAAACCCAAATACAGGGCAATTTACCCAAACAGAATCTGGCGTGGGTACACCATTTTATTTGTATGCTTCTTACAAAATTAACGAATGGTTGGCTGCAGGTATAAGTGTTTCAACACCTTATGGTAGCCAAGTTGAATGGCCTACAGATTGGGCAGGTTCTCACTTGGTAAATAATATTGAATTAGCAGCAATTTTTATTCAGCCATTAGTTTCTGTTAAGGTAAACGATTACTTAAGTATTGGTGGTGGACCTATTTTTGTAACAGGTTCTGTAAACTTCAATAGAAATTTAACACGTAGTTTAGTAAACGAAGACGGAGTACGTTCTAATGTTGAAATTGACGGTTCAGGAATTACAAACTGGGGTTGGGGAGCAAGCTTTATGTTTACACCAAATGATAAGTTAACAGTTGGGTTTAATTACCGTTCTGAAATTATGATGAATGCAGAAGGTGGAGATGCAACTTTTTCTAGTGTGCCAAACTCACCTGCTGTACCTGCACAAAATGGAGTAGTGCCATTTAATGCGTCTTTACCTTTGCCAGCTGAATGGGCAGTTGGAGCATCTTATAAATTCTCAGATAAATTTATGGCAACAGTAGAGTACAATCGTACTTTATGGAATGTTTACGAATCTTTAGATATTAGTTTCCCTGGCGGTGCACCTACTTCTGTTAATCCAAGAAATTACAAAGATTCTTCTATTTACAGAATTGGAGCACAATATGAAGTAACTGACCGATTTACTTTACGTGGTGGTTATTATATTGACGAATCTCCTGTTCAACCAGGATATTTTGCTCCAGAAACGCCTAGAAATGATGCTATGGGTTTCACCGGTGGATTCTCATTAGACGTGACTAATAAATTAGCAATCGACTTTTCTTTCTTATACCTTCGTTTCGAAGAAGTAGATGCATCATATGATTTTTATGTTGAAGATGGACAAGAAGTGCCATTTGGAGGAACTTATAAATCTAACGCATTCTTGCCAGGTTTAGGTATTACTTATAATTTATAAAATAAAGACCAATGAAAAAATATATATTTTTATCAGCTTTAGCATCACTCGCTTTTATGAGTTGTGAGCCAGAATTTGATAGCTCTATCGAAGAAGGAGATTTTTACAGTGCTGGAGATGCCGATTTTTCAAATTTTGTAAGTGTAGGAAATTCACTTACTGCAGGTTATGCAGACAACGCATTGTATCGTGAAGGACAAATGAACTCTTTTCCAAATATTTTAGCAGGACAATTTGAGCTTGTTGGTGGTGGTGAGTTTAGACAACCTTTAATGGAAGATAATCTTGGCGGCCTAAAATTAAATGGTAACATTATTTCTGGTAATCGTTTAGTTTTATCCATTAATGAAAATGGGAGTCCAGTTCCAGCACCTTTAGCCGGAGACCCTCAAACCGATATAGCAAATCAATTAAGTGGAAGCTTTAATAATATGGGGGTTCCAGGAGCAAAAAGTTACCACTTGTTAGCTTCAGGTTATGGAAGTTTAACAGGAGTGGCTCAAGGTACAGCTAATCCGTATTTCGCTCGTTTTGCTTCTTCTGCAGAAGCCACAGTTATTGAAGATGCTGCTGCTCAACAACCAAGTTTCTTTTCTTTTTGGATTGGAAATAATGATATTTTAGGTTACGCAACCTCAGGGGGATCAGGTACAAACCAACAAGGTAATTTTGATCCTTCTTCTTACGGACCTAACGACATTACAGATATTAATGTTTTTGCGAATGTGTATAGCCAAGCTCTAAACGCTTTAAATACTGAAGCTTCAGGAGGGGTTGTGTTCAATATTCCTAATGTTACCAATATTCCATTTTTTACAACTGTGCCACCTAATCCAGTGCCATTAGATCAGCCAACAGCTGCAGGTTTAGCACAAATATTTGGCTTATATAACACACAAATATTACCTGGTTTACAAGGATTTGGTTTATTAAGTGCAGAAGAAGTAGCTGCAAGACAGGTTAATTTTCAGGCAGGAGAAGGAAATTTTGTTACGATTAGAGATGAAAACTTAACAGACATTGCTCCGTTTTTACAGAATCCACCTTTTAATTTGCCACCAGAATTAGCTAATATTTTTGGTCAAATAAGACAAGCAAATTCCAATGATCTTATTACGTTAACTGCAAGTAGCGTTATTGGATCGAATGCTGGTCAAATCGAATTTATGGGAACACCGGTTCCATTAATTAATGGAGTTACTGTTCCATTAGCAGATGAATTTGTACTTGTGCCACAAGAGCAAACTGAGATTGCACAAGCTCAAATTGCTTATAATTCAACAATTGAAGCATTAGCTAATCAAAACAACTTAGCCTTTGTAAATGTAGATGCTATTTTAGCTGAAGTTTCTAGTACGGGTATTCCTTTTAACGGAGGGGTTTTAACAACAACTTTTGGTACAGGTGGTGCCTTTTCTTTAGACGGCGTGCATTTAACTCCAAGAGGTTATGCCTTAATTGCCAATCGTGCAATACAGGCCATTAACCAAACTTATAACGCAGATTTACCGCAGGTAGATGTTGGAAACTATAGAAGTATTCAGCCGAGTAACAATGTAAATTAAACGCTGCTACTTAGTTAATTTAAAGACCAAACAACTGATGTGTCACCTTATACATCAGTTGTTTTTTTATACCTACATTTGCCCATATTAAATTTTGAAAATATAAAATGAAGGTTTTAATTCAATTAACGGTTACAGCCATTTTTGTAGTCACTTTAGCCCATATTCTTCCAGGAGTAAAAGTTGATGGTTTTTTAACTTCCATGGTAGTTGCTGCTTTGTTAGCATTATTGAATGTTTTTGTAAGACCTATTTTGGTTTTATTTACACTTCCTATTACTATTGTAACTTTTGGACTTTTTTTATTGGTAGTTAATGCCATTATTATCTTAATATGTGATGCTTTAATTCCTGGTTTTGTTGTAAATGGTTTCTGGTCTGCATTATTATTTAGTCTCTTTCTCTCTATTACACAATCTTTAGTTCGTAAACTCAGTCAAAAAACAGAAGGCTAATACTTAGCAACATTCAAATTAATGGGCTGATTTGCATATTCTTAAAAAATTATGCTTTCCGTTTTTTTTATTGTACTTTTGCACTTTCAAAAAAATAGAAGCTAACATATGCAAATCACTAAGGAAAATACCGATAACTTAAACGCAGTTGTTAAGGTAAATGTAGAGAAAAAAGACTACACAGATAAGGTTGAAAAAATACTAAAAGATTATCGTAAAACCGCTAATATTCCAGGTTTTAGAAAAGGACATGTGCCCATGGGAATGATTAAGCGTCAATACGGTCAAGCAGTTTTAGCAGACGAAGTAAATAAACTTATTCAAGAATCTTTAAATAAATTTATAACTGAAGAAAAACTTGATATCTTAGGAAACCCTATTCCAAAAGTTCAGGATGATTTTAGTTGGGATGCAGAAGATTATCAATTTGAATTTGAACTTGGCTTAGCTCCAGAAATCAATATTGATTTCAACAATAAAAAAGCCATTACGCATTATAAAATTTCTGCAGATGATGCTATGGTAGATGATCAAATTAAATTGATTCAGCGTCAATACGGAAAAATGGTTTCTAAAGATACTGTAGAAGATGGCTTAACCATTCTTGCGAAATTTAGCAATGCAGATGAGTCCATTGAAAATGAAACTTCTTTTAAATTAGAAGACTTAAAGTCAAAGAAAAATAAAGAATTATTTACTGGTGCTAAAGTGGGTGATACGCTTCAAGTTGAAAGTAAAAAATTATTTAAAGATGCAGATTCTACCGCTAAACATCTAGGAATTGATGCAGATAAAGCTAAAGATTTAGAAGTTCAATTAGATGTTGAAATTGTAGAAGTTAATGAAGAAATTCCGCACGAACTTAATCAAGAATTATTTGATAAGTATGCTGGAGAAGAAGGAAAAATTTCTTCAGAAAAGGAATTAAAAAATTTCATTAAAGAACAAGCAGCAGAGCAATTTGTACAACACAGTGATCAGCAATTATTAAATGATATTACTGAGTATTTGTTAGAAAATACAGATTTTGAACTGCCAAAAGAATTCTTACAAAAGTGGATTAAAATTTCTGGTGAAAAAGAATTAACTGAAGAAGAAGCGAAGGAAGAATTCGAAAAAAGTGAAAAAGGAATCCGTTACCAGTTAATTGAAGCTAAGATTATAAAAGAGAACGATATTCAGGTTAAACCTGAAGAAGTTAAGGATATGATGAAAGATCGTATTCGCATGCAAATGGCACAATACGGCGGAGCAAACTTCCCAGAAGAACAAATGGAGCAATTTGCTAACCAAATGCTAAGTAATCAAGACGAAGCCAGAAAGGTTTCAGAACAAGTAATGAGCAATAAAATTTTAAGCTTGTTAAAGGAAAAATTAAACTTAAAAGAAAAAGAAGTAAGCTTTAAAAAGTTTGCAGACGAGGTTTATAAATAATCTTCAAAATCACTTTAAACTTTTGCTAGGCTTACTTTTCAAATCAAGTTTAGCAAAAGTTTTTGAGTTTAAAATAAGCAAGTTCCTATCTTCGTTACACTAAATAATAGATTGATGAAAATAAATCAAGAATTCAAAAAATACGCTACACAGCACCACGGTATAAATAGCAATTATTACGACAAGCTTATTACAAGCATGACGCCAACCGCTATGACTCCTAATATTATTGAAGAACGCCAGATGAATGCTGTTGCTATGGATGTTTTTTCAAGATTAATGATGGATCGTATTATCTTTTTAGGAACACCAATTAACGACCAGGTAGCAAACATTATTCAAGCTCAATTGCTGTTTTTAGAAAGTACAGACGCTACTAAAGACATTCAAATATACATTAATTCCCCAGGCGGAAGTGTTTACGCAGGCTTAGGCATTTATGATACCATGCAATTTATTAAGCCAGATGTAGCTACTATCAATACAGGTATGGCTGCTTCAATGGGAGCTGTTTTATTATGTGCTGGCGCAGATGGTAAACGAAGTGGATTACCACACTCTCGTGTAATGATTCACCAACCAATGGGTGGCGCACAAGGACAAGCAGACGATATTGAAATTACAGCTAAGCAAATTGTTTTGTTAAAAGAAGAATTATACCGAATTATAGCAAAACATTCTAATAAAGAATACGATGAAGTTTATAAAGACGGAGATCGTGATTTTTGGATGAATGCCGATGAAGCGCTAAATTACGGTATGATAGACGAAATTTTGAAAAGAGAATAGATTATGGCTAAGGATAATTTACAATGTTCCTTTTGTGGAAGAAAAAAGTCGGAAACCAACTTATTAATTGCGGGATTAGACGCCCACATTTGTGACCGTTGTATTGAGCAAGCTCATGGAATTGTCCTTGAAGAAGCCAAACAAGAAAGTAACAGCGATTTAAGTTCAGAATTAGTTTTACGTAAGCCACGTTCAATAAAAGAATTTTTAGACGAATATGTAATTGGTCAAGATCAGACCAAAAAGGTAATGTCTGTTGCTGTTTATAATCATTACAAACGTTTATTACAACCTAAAAGTGATCAAGATATAGAAATACAGAAATCTAATATCTTAATGGTTGGTCAAACAGGAACAGGAAAAACCTTAGTAGCAAAAACCATTGCAAGAATGTTAAATGTTCCACTTGCTATTGTAGATGCAACAGTTTTAACCGAAGCTGGATATGTTGGTGAAGATGTTGAAACCATTTTAACCAAATTATTAGCTGCCGCAGATTATAATGTGGAAAAAGCAGAACGTGGGATTGTTTTTATTGATGAAATTGATAAAATTGCTCGTAAGAGTGATAATCCTTCAATTACAAGAGATGTTAGTGGAGAAGGCGTTCAACAGGCTTTGCTTAAGTTGTTAGAGGGAACTACAGTTAATGTCCCGCCAAAAGGTGGAAGAAAGCATCCAGATCAAAAATTTATTGAAGTAAATACTGAAAATATTTTATTTATTGCCGGAGGTGCTTTTGATGGAATTGAACGAAATATATCTAAGCGTTTAAACATGCAAGCTGTTGGATATGGTGCTTCTAAACAAGGTGAAGGAGTGGACAAGGAGAACATGCTAAAATATATTATTCCTAAAGACGTAAAAGATTACGGATTAATTCCTGAAATTATTGGAAGGCTCCCCGTTTTAACGCATATGGATCCTTTAGATAAGGATACACTAAAAATGATATTAACTGAACCTAAAAATGCCATTATCAAGCAATATGAAAAATTGTTTGAAATGGACGATATTGAATTTAGTATTACTAATGGAGCTTTAGATTATATTGTAGAACAAGCCCTAGAATACCAGTTAGGCGCACGTGGTTTACGTTCTTTATGTGAAGCCATTCTTACTGATGCCATGTTTGAAATGCCAGATAACGGAGAAAAAGAACTTAGAGTAACTAAAACTTATGCCGAGCAACGATTAGATAAATCTGGAATAAGTAAGCTTAAAGCCGCATCATAAAAATTTAGTCAAGCTTACGTAGTTGAAACTAAACTTCTAAAACTTCATCTTCTGCAACTACAAAAACTTGTTCGCCTGGTTCTGGTTTTACATAAAAGTGTCCGGTGAACTTTCCAAAAGCTGGTAATATTAGCTGATTTTTTTGTTTGTAAAAACAAGGTAATTTCAATAATTGTTTGCCATCTCCACGCAGTTGATAGCCAGGATGCAAATGACCACAAAAATTAAATAATTCAGGTTGAGTAACTGGATGATGCGTAAAACTAAACGGATTTATCTCCAATTTTTGATGTGTTTTTATGCCTAATTTTTCAAAATGAACGGGAGCAATCACATCATGATTCCCAACGACCAATCTAAATGTACAAGATTGTCTTTTAATCCAATCTGAAAATGCATCCCAAGACGAATTATAAACTGAGTGAAATAAATCTCCTAAAAAAATGAGCTCATCTACTTCATACATCCTAAGTAACAAGTCAAGACTTTTATAATTTTCAACATCTGTAAAGCTAGGAATGGCACTTCCGTTTTTTCTAAAATGAGCAGACTTACCTAGGTGAACATCTGCAACTAATAAAGTTTTTTGCTCAAACCAATATATTCCACCAAGAAAATTTAAATCGAATTTATTATTTTGAAGAGTGATTTTCATGAATTGAAATTAGAAATAGATTGGTATTTGTAAACGTATACTAAATCTTGGCGCATCTTCATTAAAGGTATTTAAAGTTTCTCCATATTGCGACTCCCATTCTCCAGCTACTAAATTAAAATCGTAATTCAACATTATTTTTAGCATTAATCGGTCAGCGTTTGGATTAATCCAATTAAAAGAAAAAGAAGGGCCTATAAAAAAAGTTTGTAACTGAATGGCTGTTGTGTTTTGTTGGCTAGTTAATTCGTTGAGGTCTGCAAATGTATTTAGCGGATAAATATCTAAATTGCTTAAAGCATATTTAGCTTGTAAACCGCCAGAAAAGAAAGATGTTTCTATTTCAGCAAGCTTTCGTTCATAGCGCAATTGAATCTGAATTTCATTATAAGTGCTACCAAAATCTAACTCATCTTCTTCATTATTGGTAAAATTGAAACCTAGTTCTGCTTCAAAAGTATCTAAGAAATCTTGATTGCGATAGGAAAACCCGGCTCCTAAATAAAATAAGCTTGTGGGTAAAGTTGGAACTTCTTGATCAAATAGTACAGTGTTAATTGCATACTCTTCTACAAATTCACCACCGATACTAACAAATACATTTCTCCATTTCTTTTCATCAGGATTTACAAGTTTCACAACATCTTCTGTAGTTAATGGAGCTGAAATTTGAGCAAATGTATGAATGCTACTTGTTAAGCTTAAGATGATCATCAAACCGATAAGATTCGTTTTCTGCATCATATTTTATCTAAATTATTCTTCATCTTCATAAGCTTGTAAAAGTTCTGGTGTAAGTTCTAGCGTATGATAAACGTTTTGTACATCATCATCTTCTTCAAATTTTTCAATTAAGTTTAAAATATGTATTCCCTGTTCTACTGGAAGCGAAGTGGTGTTTAACGGAATGCGCTGTACTTCTGCATTTTTCACTTCTACTTTAAATTCTTCTAATTTTTCAGAGACTTTTCCGAAACTTTCAAACTCACTAAAAACAGTAAGCATATTATCTTCTTTTTCAAAATCTGAAGCTCCTGCTTCAATTAATTCTAGTTCTAATTCTTCTATAGATTTTTCTAATTCACTTATTTCTATACTAAAAACCCCTTTCTTATCGAATAAAAATTCAAGCGAACCATTGGTGCCTAAACTGCCATCATTTTTATTAAATATCGAACGAACTGAAGCTACCGTTCGGTTAGTGTTGTCTGTAGTACATTCAACAAAAATAGCTATACCGTGTGGTCCATAACCTTCAAAGCTTACTTGTTCATAACTATCAGCATCTGTACCAGATGCTTTTTTAATGGCACGCTCAATCGTATCTTTTGGCATATTAACGCCTTTTGCATTGGCAATTGCATTTCTTAAACTTGGATTAGTATCTGGATCTGCGCTATTTCCTTCTTTTATAGCTACAGTTATTTCTTTAATAGCTCTGGTAAATTGTTTTGCTCTTTTCTTGTCTTGGGCACCTTTTCTATGTTTTATGTTAGCCCATTTACTATGTCCTGCCATAAAATACTTTTTGCATCGAAAATACGAAAAAACTATATATTAAGTCGAAGACGAAAAGATAGAACAGCATTCATTTGCTAGTTTTTCAACATTATTTTTAACTATTATGATAAGTTAGTTTTGTTTATTTTTATTCAGATTATTAATCTTCATTATGTTTAAAAAATACTATTGGATCTTTATAGCTTTAATTTTTATTCCAGGTACTTTACGAGCTCAGCAGTTTGTAGAAAGTTATGATAATACTCCAAATTTAGAAAGACATCAACTTACTTTTAATTTAATAAATCCAGGTATTCGGTATGAATTAGGAATTGCAAAAAACTTAAGTTTATCATCATCTTTTAATACAGCCTTAGCTTACTATTCAGAAGGTTATATTTTTGGATTTGCTTGGCACACACAAATTCGTTTTTATCATAACTTTAAAAAACGATATGATGCTGAAAAAATGGTTATGGGTAACTCTGCAAATTTTGCATCTTTCGCCAGGACTGTTTTCTTTCAACCTGTACAAATTGCATCAGACCTAGATTTTGATAAAAACGGATCAGTTATTTTTTATGGACCTACCTATGGATTGCAGCGAACCACTAAAAACAACTTAAACCTAACAGCAGAAATTGGTTACGGCTGGTACGATGCTTATGGCGTTTTTAATGCAGATGACGATTTTGCAAGTGGAAGTGGTTTTTTATTAAATATTACTATAGGTTGGGTTCCTACCAATCGTAAATCGAGAAGACCCATCAAATTCGATTAAAATTGAATTAGAATTCAGTTGAAGCGAATTGCTT
>CBFIGU010000042.1:0-20597 GCA_965662165.1 Psychroflexus sp. | reverse complement strand
CATCTAAAGTCATATCCTGCGGGTTAGAAGTAGAAAAACGAATACGCATTTTTGGTACTGCTTTGGCAACTAACTCTAAAAGTGAAGCAAAGTTTACTGCTGTTGCTTTTTGAATTTCAGATGCATTTTTAAAATCTTTTTTTAATCCGCCGCCATACCATAAATAAGAATCTACGTTTTGACCAAGTAAAGTAATTTCCTTGAAGCCTTTGCTCCACAAATCTTTTACTTCTTCTAAAATACTTTGCGGATCGCGGCTACGTTCTCTACCGCGAGTAAAAGGAACTACACAAAAAGTACACATATTGTCGCATCCTCTTGTAATAGAAACAAAAGCCGATACACCATTGCTTTGAAGTCTTACGGGTGCAACATCTCCATAGGTTTCTTCTTTAGATAAAATAACATTTACAGCATTTCTTCCTTCTTCAACTTCACTTAATAAATTAGGTAAATCTTTGTAAGCATCAGGCCCAACAACTAAGTCTACTATTTTTTCTTCTTCCAGAAATTTTTCTTTGAGCCGTTCTGCCATACAACCTAGTACGCCTACTTTCATGTTCGGTTGTTCTTTTTTAACGGCATTGAATTTTTCTAAACGCTTTCTTACCGTTTGTTCAGCTTTGTCGCGAATGGAACAGGTATTAACTAAAACCAAGTCTGCTTCATTTAATTCTTGCGTGGTATTGTAACCATTATTAGCTAAGATTGAAGCCACAATTTCACTGTCGCTAAAATTCATTTGGCAACCATAGCTTTCAATATAAAGTTTTTTAGTGTTGAGTTTTGTTGTTTTTTGTTCTAAAACTTGACCTTGTGCCGCTTCGTCAATTAGCTTTTCCATCTTCAAAATTTTGGGCAAAGATACTTGGTTTCATAATTCTGACAAAGTGTCACACTAATATTCTTTTAGCTTGCTTAATTTTGATTTAGCTAATTAATTATTTATTTCAATTGAAAAGAAAACAACAACTGTATACTTTCTTGCTCATTGCGTTTGCTAGTTTCATCTCTTGGTATTTCTTTATTAAAAAATATACCTACGAATTTGAAATTAAAAGTAATTTGCATAAAAATCAACTTATAGAATTATTGTCAACTACATATCCTGATACTCATCCCCATTTAATTTTAGTTGAAGAAATAAGAGATCAGAAATTTGTTTTTCGTTTTTCTGAAGCAGATTATGTATTTGTACAAGAAATAGAAATCAAAGAAATTTCTAACCAAGAATCCATACTTTTAATAGGGGTTAACGCTGAGCGAAATTTTTTTAAGGAACGTTTTTATGCATTATACAAAGAGACTGTTCTCCAAGTTTATAATCGATTTCTGTTGCTTCAGCTTACACAAGAAATAGACTTAATTGAAAAGGCTGTTTTGATGAAGTAAATATGCTTTTAGTTTTTTGATTACCTCTAAACATTTTAGAAACAATTGCATTTCAAAAACTGAAATCAAATTTTTCGTCTACTTTTGTAGCATAAAATTTCTATATGGCAAAGAATTTAGTAATAGTTGAGTCTCCAGCAAAAGCAAAAACCATCGAGAAATTTCTTGGTAAAGATTATCATTTAGCGTCAAGCTATGGACATATTTCAGATTTACCTTCAAAAGAAATTGGCGTTGATGTAGACAAAAACTTTAAACCTAAATACGTAGTTAGTAAAGACAAAAAAGATGTTGTTAGTAAGTTAAAAAAGCTAGCTAAATCTTCAGAAATGGTTTGGTTAGCGAGTGATGAAGACCGAGAAGGAGAAGCTATAGCTTGGCATTTATCTGAAGCTTTGCAGCTTAAGCCAGAAAATACAAAACGTATTGTTTTTCATGAAATTACTAAAACAGCCATCAACAAGGCCATTGAAAATCCACGAGAAATTGATTACCATTTAGTAGATGCACAACAAGCAAGACGTGTTTTAGACCGTTTGGTAGGTTATGAGCTTTCTCCTGTTTTATGGAGAAAAGTTAAAGGTGGTCTTTCTGCTGGGCGTGTACAATCGGTTTCAGTTCGCTTAATTGTAGAAAGAGAGCGAGAGATTATCAATTTTAAAGCTGAAGCGTCTTATCGCATTGATGCAGAATTCAGCACAACAGATGGTTCTAGTTTTAAAGCTAAGTTGGCAAAAAACTTGGCTTCACAAAAAGCGGCGAAAGAATTTTTAGAAAAAAACTTAGGTGCTAATTTTAAAGTTGGTGAACTTACTAAAAAACCAGCTAAAAAATCTCCAGCACCGCCATTTACCACATCAACATTACAACAAGAAGCGGCAAGAAAACTATATTTTCCAGTTGGTAAAACCATGAGTTTAGCCCAACGATTATATGAGTCTGGACATATTACTTATATGCGTACTGATAGCGTAAATTTATCAGCAGAAGCTAAAAAAGGCGCTAAGCAAGAAATACATGCTGCTTATGGAGACCAATATCATAAAGAACGCAATTATAAATCTGGAGCCAAAGGAGCGCAAGAAGCTCACGAAGCTATTAGACCTACCAATTTTGCAATTCATAATACAGGAGCAGATTATGACCAAAAAAGATTATACGAACTAATTTGGAAACGTGCTATTGCTTCACAAATGAGCGATGCACAGCTAGAAAGGACTACTGTAAAAATTGAAGCTGACTCTCATGAACAAGCATTTACAGCTCGTGGTGAGATGATTAAATTTGATGGTTTCTTAAAAGTTTATTTAGAAGGTAAAGATGAAGAAGAAGAAGAGCAGAGCGGAATTTTGCCTAGAATGGCAGAAGGTGATGCTTTAGAAAATAATTTCATACAAGCCACAGAGCGTTTTACAAGACCGCCATCTCGTTATACTGAAGCGTCTTTAGTTAAAAAATTAGAAGAATTAGGTATTGGTAGACCTTCAACGTATGCGCCTACTATTTCTACTATTCAGAATAGAAAGTATGTAGAGAAAGGTCAAATTGATGGTAAGGAACGCAAATACAATCAGTTTACTTTAGCTAACGATAAAATTGAAGAAAAAAACTTATCAGAAATGGTAGGTTCAGATAAAGGAAAATTAGTGCCTACTGATGTTGGTATGGTGGTAAATGATTTTTTAGTAGAACATTTTAGTGGTATTTTAGACTTCAATTTTACCGCAGAACTAGAAGAAGACTTCGATAAAATTGCAGAAGGTAAAAAAGATTGGACGCAGGTTTTAAAATCTTTTTATAGTAAATTTCATCCTACAGTAAAAGACGTAGAGAAAAATGCTGAAAGGGAAGTTGGTGAACGTGTTTTAGGCACAGACCCTAAATCTGGAAAACCTGTAAGCGCAAGGTTAGGTAAATTTGGAGCGATGGTACAAATCGGTTCTGTAGAAGATGAAGAAAAACCAAAATTTGCCGGTTTAAGACCAAACCAAACTTTACAAAGTATCACTTTTGAAGAAGCGATGGAGTTATTTAAGCTTCCAAAGGAACTAGGTGAGTATAAAGGAGAAACCGTAGAAGCTAATGTAGGAAGATATGGTCCATATGTACGTTTCGGTAAAAAGTTTGTTTCTTTAGAAAAAAATGAAGATCCGTTAGAAGTAACTTACGATCGGGCTTTAGAATTAATTAAAGCTAAAGAAGAAGCAGATAAGCCAATTTATGAATATAAAGGCAAAGGGGTTCAAAAAGGAGTAGGAAGATTTGGTCCGTTTTTAAAATGGAATGATATGTTTATCAATGTCAATAAAAAGTACGACTTTGATAACCTAAGCGAAGAAGATATTGAAACCCTGATTGAAGATAAAATTCAAAAAGAGAAGGATAAATTAATTCATCACTGGGAAGATGAAGGAATTAAAGTTGAAAAAGCAAGATGGGGAAGGTTTAAAGTCTCTAAAGGGAAAACCAAAGTAGAGCTACCCAAAACTACAGATGCTGAAGCTTTAACTTTAGATGAAGTAAAAGCAATGCTAGAGAAAAAAGCACCAAAAAAGAAAAAGGCTGCATCTAAAAAGAAAACAACAACTAAGAAATCAACTTCTAAGAAAAAGTCAACTTCTAAAAAGAAAAAAAACTAAATGGAAGCTTTTTCATTTTTACAAGCCTTGCCAGAAGATTTTGTAAATCAATTTAGTGAATTTGAGACTGGCAGCATTGGTAAAGACGTTTGCTTTTATCATGAAAATGAAATTGATGACTGGTCAAAATTTAATTTAGCCATTGTTTCTGTTGCTCACTTTGAAGAAAATGAATGTCCTAATCCAGACTTTTACTTACACATAAGAGAACATTTGTATGGTTTGTACAAAGCAAATTGGAAGAAAGAAGTTATAGATTTAGGAAATATACCAGCTGGTAATTCTATCACAGATACTTTTTACGTCTTACAGGAAGTGCAAAGAGAATTACTTAGAAAACAAGTTACTTTATTGATTATTGGCGGAAGACAAGATCTTACTTATGCTCAATATAGAGCTTATGATAATTTTAAATATATGGTTAATCTCGTAGGGATTGATGCAAAGTTTGATATTGGTGACGCAGAAAAACCTATTTCAGATCATTCGTATGTAAGCCACATGATTGTAAAAAAGCCTTACAATCTTTTTAATTTTTCAAATATTGGTTACCAAACCTATTATGTAAAGCAAGATGAAAAAGATTTAGTAGAAAAACTATTTTTTGAAGCTTACCGATTAGGAGAAGCTACATCTCAATTGCCTACTATGGAGCCTATTTTAAGAGATGCGGACTTAGTGAGTTTAGACTTAAATAGCATAAAAGCTTCAGAAGTGATATCAAATAAGCATAAATTAGTGAATGGCTTCGAGTCTAAAGAACTCTGTGCTTTAGCTAGATACAGTGGGTTGAGCTATAAAAATTCAAGTTTTGGTATTTATAATGCTCATAAATTTGAAAATATCAATGCAATTTCTCAAATTGCAGCCCAAATTTTATGGTATTATATAGAAGGAGCTCATTATCAGGTTAACGAAAATCCTAGCAAAAGTTTAAAAGAGTTTATTTTGTATAAAGTGCCTATAAATGAAGATGTTCTCTTTTTTTATGAAAGTGAAAATACAGGCAAATGGTGGGTTCAGATACCACAATTTGATAATAAAAGAAATAAACTTACAGAAGTTTCGTTCTTACCCTGTAACAGAAATGACTATTTAACAGCTTGCGACCAGACCTACCCAGAACGTTGGCTGAGAGCGAAGTATAAGAATGAACTTTAATTGAATAAATTTAAATTAAGTCATTTTTAAGAAATATGTTGTAGTTTTGAAAATAATTAAATAGGTTTACGCCTTTAAAAATTGAAGATAACCAAATGCAGATGAGAAAAATTTTTTCAACCTTATTCTTAGCTTTATTATTGATGAGTTGTGGTGGTAACGATCGCGGTCAGTTAATAGGAGTTGAAGGTAAAAAATGGAATCCAGAAAAGCCTTATGGAATGGTGCTTGTTCAGGGTGGTGCTTTTATCATGGGAAAATCAGATTATGATATTGCTGGTTTAAATAATGCGCCTACTAAAACAGTAACAGTTCCTTCATTTTATATGGATGAGACAGAGATAACGAATTCTGAGTATAGGCAATTCGTTCAATGGGTTAGAGATTCAGTTGTTAGACAAAAACTTGCTGAAGCTGCCGAGTTAGCTGGAAATACTCAAGGTGGTGGAGGTAGAAATAACCAAACTATTGGCGATTTTGCTTTTAAAAATGCAGCAGATCAAGATGCTGGAGAACAAACTCCATTTCAAGAATTTTCAAAGCATTATGACCCACTTAATCAAAAAATTAACTGGGATGTAGATATTATTTGGAATCAAGAAGAATATCCTGATGCAGATTATGTTTATGTAATGGATGAATTTTATTTGTCAAACGATCAATCCTATAATGGTGAGCGTATGATGGATGTAACTAAGTTCACTTATTCTTTAAAAACAATGGATGTTGAAGCTGCCGCTAGAGAATCTGGTGATAGAACAAACTTTATTGAAAAAACAGAAGTGATGGTGTATCCTGACACAACGGTTTGGATCAAAGATTTCCATTATTCTTACAATGAGCCACTTCATAACGATTATTTTTCTCACGCAGCATACGACAATTATCCAGTTGTAGGTGTAAATTGGAATCAAGCTAAAGCTTTTTCTGATTGGAGAACACAATATTTAAATAGCTTCAGAAAGTCGAAAGGTTTAGAACATGCTAACTTTTTTAGATTACCAACTGAAGCAGAATGGGAATATGCAGCCCGTGGTGGTTTAGAATCAGGAACTTATCCTTGGGGTGGTCCTTATGCTAAAGATGATAGAGCTTGTTTCTTAGCGAACTTTAAGCCATTACGTGGTGATTACGCAGCAGATGAAGCACTTTACACCGTTGAAGCTGATTCTTATCAGCCAAATGATTTTGGATTGTATAACATGTCTGGTAACGTTTCAGAATGGGTGGGCACATCTTATGAGCCAGATTCTTACGAATACATGTCAAGTATGAGTCCTAACGTAAATAATAAAAAGAACAAGCGTAAGGTAGTTCGTGGAGGTTCTTGGAAAGATGTAAGTTACTTTTTACAAGTAAGTTCTAGAGATTATGAATACGCAGATTCTGCAAGAAGTTATATCGGTTTCAGAACTGTTCAAGATTTCTTAGGGAATAACTTAAACTTACGTAACCGCTAAAATTAAACGCAACTTATTTAAATACAAACAAACAAAACAACAATTAAAATTTATTAAAGATGGCAAAGTCAAAAGCACAAAAGAAAATAATGAATATGGTATATGGTTTAGGAGCTGCAATTGTAATTATTGGAGCACTATTCAAGATACAGCATTTAGAATTTGGTTTTTTAACAGGTGGTGTAATGTTAACCATAGGATTATTAGTTGAAGCAGCCGTTTTCGCTATATCAGCATTCGAACCTGTAGATGATGAGTTAGATTGGTCTAAAGTTTACCCTGAATTAGCTGGTGGTGAATCTTCTATGACAACGGAAGATGATTCTGCTGATGTGCAAGATGAGCAAGGAATGTTATCTAAGAAATTAGACGATATGCTTAAAGAAGCAAAATTAGATTCTCAATTAATGGAAAGCTTAGGGCAAAGCATCAGAAGTTTTGAAGCTGCATCTAAGCACATTGCTCCAACAGCCGAAGCAATGGAATCTCAACAAAAATACAGTAGCCAAATTTCGCAAGCTGCTACACAAATGGAGTCTTTAAACAACTTATATAAAGTACAAGTTGAAGCTGCTGCAAAGCAAGCTGAAATTAACCAAGCAGTTACTGATAATGCTGGGAGGTTAAAAGAGCAAATGGAATCCTTAACTGCTAATTTAAATTCTTTAAATGGTGTTTACGGTGGAATGTTAAGTGCAATGTCACCAAAGAAATAATCTAAAAACCAAGCTAAAAAGAATTATTAAATTTAAACAAACCTAATCGTATGGCAGGAGGAAAGGAAACCCCAAGGCAGAAGATGATTAACTTGATGTATCTCGTATTTATTGCTATGTTGGCTTTAAATATGTCTAAAGAAGTATTATCAGCTTTTGGCCAAATAAACGAATCGCTTGTAGAGAGTAGCGAGAATTTTGAAGAAAAAAATACAGCAGCTTTAAATCAACTAAGGCAAAAAGCTCAAGATCAACCTGAGCAATTTGGTAAAGTTAAGGAAGAAGCTGAAAAGGTTGTTGCTTATACAGATGAGTTGTATACCTATTTAGGCTCTGTAAAAAATGAATTTTTAAGTTCTGTTGAAAATCCAACAGACTACGAGACGATGGATAAGGATTCTTATGTAAGTGAATACTTTAGAAAAGGTGATCAACTAAAACCAGAAGGTGAAGCCTTTTTAAGTAATATGCGTTCTTATAAAGATAAAATGGTTAGCTTACTTGGTGATGACCCAGCTTATGCTACTTATGTAAAAACTATTAAAGAAAAATTTAGCGCTGAAGATGTGATGCCTAGAGATGCTGGCGAAGCTGCAACACCTCTAAATTATATTAATTATCACTTTGTTGGATACCCTTTAATTTCTACCATTACAAAGCTTTCAAATTTACAACATGATTTAAAAATCATAGAAAATGAAGTTTTATCTGTGAAGTTAGCAGGTCAATTAACATCTATTGCATCTATGGATAATTATTCAACCTTATTACAGCAACCAAAAGGTGCTTATTATCAAGGTGAAAAATTTGATGGATCTGTGGTATTAGGAAGGGTAGATGAAAGTACGGTTCCTGACGAAGTAGATTTGAAATTTAACGGCCGAAAACTGCAAAAAGATACAGATTATACTATTGAAGCTGGACAGGTTAAATTAAATGTAACTGCATCAACAGTCGGAGATCAAAAAATTGAAGGTAAATTAATTTTCTTGCAAGATGGGAAACCAATTGAAGTTCCAGTTGACCAATCTTTCCAAGTAATACCTAAACCAAACCAAGCTATTGTTTCTGCAGACAAAATGAATGTTGTTTATCGTGGTGTAGTTAATCCAATTACAGTTTCTATGCCAGGTGTTCCAGAAAATAACATTTCAGTTTCTGCTCCTGGACAAAATCTTAAAAAGGTTTCTGGTTCAAGTTATAACCTTGTGCCTTCTACGGGTAGAGAAGTTAAAATAAAAGTTACAGGAACTATAGATGGAAAATCATTCCCTTCTGAAGCGGTATTTAGAATAAAGTCTTTACCTAGACCAACAGGATCTATCCGTGGACAAATCCCAGAAGGAAAACCAATTAACATTACTAAAAATGCATTATCTAGATCTCCTGTAGGAGCTGAGTTTGAGAATTTTGATTTCGATATTAAAGCAGTTGTAAAAAGATTCTCAGTTCGTGTACCTGGAAGACCAGCCGTTACCGTTTCAGGAAATACATTTGATGCAGCAGCACAGCAATTATTGAATTTTGCAAATGCAGGTGATGTTTTGACTATTTTTGATATTAAAGCAGATGTACCTGGTGTTAACGTACCAAGTCCAACTTCTTTTGAAGTACAATTGACAAACTAAAATTATTATTATGAAATCTAAGGTTTTAAACTTTTCACTTCTTTTTATCATTTTATTTGCTGCCAATACTTATGGTCAGTCTAATATTTTGAATGCAAAGACGCCACAAGAAGTTGGTGTAATGACAGAAGATGAAAAGTCTGGAAATGACGATAAACCACTTGAGTATGGTTATATTGGTGACCGTGATATACTTTGGGCAAAAACAATCTGGGAAAAAATTGACTTAAAACAAAAAGTGAATTTTCCTCTATATTACCCAACACGTGAAACCATGTTTAGTGATTCTAGAAAACCTTTATTTCAGGTTTTAGTAGAAGCTATTGAAGACGGTGCGTCAGCTAATCCTTCTGAATTTGCAATAACGCAAATATATGGTTCTGATTATTTCAGAGAAGAAGATCAGTACAAAGGTCAAAAAGCTTTAAATCAATTAAAATACACTCGAATTATCGATGCTGGTTTGCCAATATTAGACGAATATGGTATTGTTGGTACTGAGCAACAAGATTTATACATCGAGCGATTTAAAGAAGGGACTTTAGATCAACACTATCCAGCAGAATTAATTTCACGATTAGAATTTTTTATAGAAACTACAGAAATTACTCCTTCTGATATTTCTTATTATCATATTAAAGGAATGTGGTACTTTGATAAAATTCAAGGTGAAATGCGCTATCGTTTACTTGGCATTGCTCCTGTAGGAGATGATGTTCGTACAAAAGGTACAAATGTAGCATCTACTCCAGTAGAGTATTTCTGGATATGGTTTCCTGATGCTAGAAATGCTTTACATAAAGCAAAAGTGCTGAATAAAGATAATAGTGCAAAACCTATTAGTTTTGATCATTTATTAAATTCTAGACGTTTCAATGCTATTATTTACAAAACTGAAAATGAATATGGCGATAGAAAAATTCAAGAATATATTCAGAATGACGCTATGATGCAGTTGTTAGAAGCAGAACGTATTAAAAATGAAATTAGAAATTTTGAATTAGATATGTGGAATCACTAATCTATATTCTATAAAATATGAAATAAAGCATCTCGTTAGAGGTGCTTTATTTATTTAAACCCATTTTATGTTAGATTATTTAATTGTAGGTTTCGGAGTTTCAGGACTAGCCATTTCAAAGGCGCTATATAATAAAAATTTACAATTTTCTATAATTAATGATGATTCACAAAAGGCTACACTTGCTGCAGGTGGGCTAATTAATCCGGTAATGCTCAAAACCGGTAAGCCGGTTTGGAAAGTCAATGAGTTTCTTCCTTTTGCGAAATCGTTTTATCATTCTTTTTCGTCTACTTTCTTCAAAACTTATCCAATACATCGCGTTTTCTATTCTATAGAAGATCAAAATAATCACATTAGTCAACAAACTCGTGCAAAGAACGATTCATACACAGATTATGAAATTATAAATGCATATAATCATGTAAACGCACCTTATAAAATGAGTCAGGTATATGGTGGGGGTGTTATTCAAATACAAAATTTAATAGCTAATCAGCTAAAATATTTAAAAACCAAACATCAGTTACTAGAAGAAACATTTCAATTTGAATTTCTTCAAGAAAAGTCTGACCATATTGTGTATAAAGGAATATCTGCCAAACATATCATATTTACTGAAGGTTTTGGAATAAGTAATAATCCATATTTCAACGATTTGCCTGTCCAAGGTAATAAAGGAGAATATTTAATAATTGAATCCAAGGAGCTTCAACTAGATGCTATTCTAAAAAATAAGTTTTTTCTAATTCCTTTAGGTAATGATTTATATAAGTATGGTGCAACTTACAATAGAGATGTATTAAACAATTCACCATCAGAGAAAGCAAGGGTACTTTTAAAAAACAACTTAGATTTATTAGTCAAATGTTCTTACAAGAATGTTGACCAAGTAGCTGGGATTCGACCAACGGTAAAAGACAAAAAGCCAATTTATGGAACACATTATAAGTCTAAAAATATTCATCTGCTTAACGGAATGGGAAGCCGTGGTTTAATGATGGCTCCATTACTTGCCGAAGAACTTATTGAACATATTGAAAATGATACGCCACTTCGTGAAGAAGTAAATCTTAATCGATTTACAATTACTTAGCTTTTTCCTTGTCGTAGCTCATAAAAAAGTTGATCCATATATTTCTAGACAACCTTAAATTGATAGGCATTAATACTACTAAGGTTCCAAGGATGACAAAGAAAGAAGTAAGTTTTTCTAAAGAGAAAAAGTAAAAAGAGATAATAAAAGTAGCAACTGCTATGGCAACGCCAAGTCCGTAACTTACATACATAGCTCCATAAAAGAAGGAAGGTTCTATTTTATATTTCGTACCGCAATTAGAACAACGTTCGTTCATAGAAGTGGCTTTAGAAAGATTATATGGATTGCTAGATTCATACATACTTTCAGATTGACAAACAGGGCAAGTTCCAGTAAATATGCTATATAATTTAGAGCCTTTCAGCATTTTTGATTTATTTAGATATTCAGAATTCAAAAATAACAATATTTGCAAAAAGAAATTGTAACTAATGATACACATTAATAATCTGTCTGTCTCCTTTTCAGGAGAATATTTATTTAAAGATATTAGTTTTAGACTTGCTGCTGGCGACCGTATTGGTTTGATTGGAAAAAATGGAGCAGGAAAATCTACAATGCTAAAAATTATTTCAGGCGAAATGAGCAAAGACTCAGGAGAAGTAGCCAAAGAAAAAGGGATAAGAATTGGCTTTTTAAAACAAGATATCGATTTTGAAGAAGGCAGAACAGTTATCGAAGAAGCTTATGAAGCTTTTTATGAAATAAAAAAACTAGAAGCAGAATTAGATAAAATCAATACAGATTTAGCTGAACGAACAGACTATGAAAGTGATTCGTATCATCAACTCATGGTAGATTTAACTGAAAAACAAACCCAATATGAATTTTTAGGAGGTTACAATTATAAAGGAAGTGCAGAGCGTGTTTTAAAAGGTTTAGGCTTTTTAGAAAGCGATTTTGATAAGCCAACAGAGACGTTTTCAGGTGGCTGGCGTATGAGAATTGAATTAGCGAAGTTACTTCTTCAAAATAACGATATTCTGCTATTAGATGAGCCTACCAACCATTTAGATATTGAAAGTATAATTTGGTTAGAAAGCTTTTTGACCAATTATGCAGGTTGCGTTGTAATTGTCTCGCACGATAAAATGTTTTTAGACTATGTTACTAACCGAACCATTGAAATTTCTTTAGGTCGCATTTATGATTTTCCAAAAAATTACTCCGATTTTAAAGTGCTTAGAAAAGAGTTGATGGAGCAACAAGTATCAGCACAAAAAAATCAGCAGAAGGAAATAGAGCAAACCGAAAAATTAATCGAAAAGTTTAGAGCTAAGGCTACAAAAGCCTCCATGGCACAATCTTTAATAAAAAAACTAGATAAAATTGATCGCATTGAAGTAGACCAAGAAGACAATGCGAGTATGAATATTAAATTTCCTATTTCAGTAAATCCTGGTAAAGTGATTGTTGAAGCTAATAAAGTCTCCAAAACCTATGGCGACAAAAAAGTATTGAACAATTTCAATTTTATGATTGAACGCGGAACTAAACTTGCTTTTGTAGGGCAAAACGGGCAGGGAAAAACCACACTTGCTAAAATTATAATAGGAGAAATAGAACATCAAGGCGAATTAAATTTAGGGCACAATGTGCAAATAGGATATTTTGCTCAAAATCAAGCAGAATACTTAGATGGAAATAAAACAGTCTTAGATACCATGATAGATGCTGCTAACGAAACGAATAGAAGTAAAGTAAGAGATATTTTAGGTTCTTTTCTATTTCGTGGAGACGATGTAGAAAAATTGGTAAAAGTACTTTCTGGTGGAGAAAGGAATCGCCTTGCCTTAGCAAAAATGCTTTTAAGCCCTTTTAATGTGCTAGTAATGGATGAACCTACCAATCATTTAGATATTCAATCTAAAACTGTTTTAAAAAGCGCATTGAATAATTTTGATGGTACATTAATTTTAGTATCTCACGACCGTGATTTCTTACAAGGATTAGCCGATCGGGTTTTTGAGTTTAGAAATCATGAGTTAAAAGAATTTTTAGGTGGAATAGACGATTATTTAAAGGAAAGAGAACTTGGAGACATGCGACAAGTAGAGCAAGCAAATCCAGCTGAAAAGCAAGTAGAGACAAACCCCAAGAGTAAACAAACTTATAAACAGCAAAAGAAAGAAAAATCGTTAAAAAATAAACTTTCTAAAATTGAAGCTGAAATTAATAAACTAGAAAAAGAGCTTAAAAAGATAGATGTAGAGCTGCAAGTTAATTATGAAAAGACCATTGCTCAAGAAAACTTTTTTGATCAATACAACCAAAAGAAAAAAAGCTTGTCTAACTTAATGGAAGCTTGGGAAGAAGTACAACTTGAATTAGAAAACTAAATCCCAAATTAATCTAATACATTATAAATGAGAAAAGGAATACTTGCTATATTAGGCTTATTCATTATTGGTTTATCTATATTCGGTGCTATATATTTAATTAATAGTAATGTTAAAGAAGTAATTGATAAAAAGGATATTGCTAAACCAATTTCAGCTAAAGAAGTACAAAACTCAGATATTTTAGTTGAGATTAAAACCAATGGAAGTTTAACAGCACTCAATAAATTTGAACTATTTAGCGAAGTGCAAGGTGTTTTTCAAACTTCAGAAAAACAATTTCGCCCAGGTCAAAAATATGCTGAAAATGAATTGCTTGTACAAATTAATAACGAAGAATTTTTAGCCAGTTTAAAATCTTCTAGAAGTGATTTTATTAATCTGTTAGTTTCCTTAATGCCAGATATTCAGCTAGACTATCCAAATCATTATGATAAATGGTCGTCTTACCTCGAAAAATTATCTGTTCATCGAAACTTGCCAAGATTACCAAAAATTGAAGAAAAGGCATTTGAATATTTTATCAATGGCCGTGGAGTTTTCACTTCGTACTACAATATTAAAAATCTAGAAACGCGCTTAGCTAAATTTAATATTAGAGCTCCTTTTCAAGGTGTTTTAACCGAAACGAATATTAATCCGGGAACTTTAGTGCGACCAGGACAGCGTCTCGGTGAATTTATAGATCCTAGTGTAATGGAATTAGAAATTGCGCTTCAAAAAAACTTTATCAACTTTATTGCGGTTGGCGATACCGTAAGTTTAAAGGCTTTAGATACCAATCAAAATGCAGTGGGCACAGTTAGCAGAATTAATAGTCAAGTAGACCCAAACTCACAAACAATTCAAGTATTTGTTAATGTTAAAGATGAAAAGCTTCAGGAAGGCATGTACTTACAAGCTAATATTAAGGCGCAAACTATTAATAATTCATTTCGCTTAAGTCGTTCTTTATTGAATAATAATAATCAAGTTTTTGTGGTAAGAGATTCTGTTTTAGCACTAAAAGAAGTAAAGCCTATTTATTTTGATGCCAATACTGCTATTGTTAAAGGACTAGAAAATGGAGAAGTGATTATGACTTCAAATTTATCTAGCGCTTACTCTGGAATGCTAGTGAAACGCAACAAAAACTAATTGGATTTGAAAAAATTAATCACCTATTTTATAAAATACGAAGTAGCTGTAAATGTGATCATTTTAGCCTTCGTTATATTTGGTTTTGTTGGGGTTTTTAGCTTAAAATCATCATTTTTTCCACTTCAAGAATCAAAAATTATAAATGTAAATATTACCTATCCGGGTTCTTCACCAGAAGAAATTGAAGAAGGCATTATTTTAAAAATTGAAGATAATTTAAAAGGCTTAGAAGGCATTGACCGTACAACAGCTGTAGCTAGAGAAAGTGGCGGTTCAATTACGGTAGAAATTGAAGATGGCGAAGACATAGACGTCATGCTTACAGAAGTAAAAAATGCTGTAGATCGGGTTCCTAATTTTCCGTTAGGTATGGAGCCACTTGTAGTTGCTAAAAGAGAAAACATAAGGCAGACTATAGAATTTTCAGTTTCTGGGAAAGATATTCCCTTAAAAACACTGAAAGACATAAGCTATAAAGTTGAATCTGATTTAAGAATGATGGACGGTATTTCGCAGATTGAAATCCGTGGTTTTCCAAATGAAGAAATTGAAATTGCATTAAGCCAAGATGCCCTTTTAGCTTATAATTTAAGTTTTAACGAAGTTGCTCAGCGTGTAGCCGGTTCTAATTTATTATCTACAGGAGGTACGATTAAGACAGATGCAGAAGATTATCTCATCCGTGCCAACACCAGAAGCTATTATGCAGATAAGCTTAACGATGTAATTATACGAACTACCAATAGCGGATCTCCCATTAAATTGAGCGATGTAGCGGTAGTTCGCGACCGTTTTGAAGACACCCCTAATGCTTTATTCTTTAGCGGAAACCCAGCCGTTAATATGGTAATTAGCAATACCAATACTGAAGATTTACTTTCAACTGCTTCAAAAGTTAAAGATTACATTGAAGAGTTTAATGCAAACAATAATAACGTAGAGCTAAATGTAGTGAGTGATTCTTCTATTACTTTAGAGCAACGCACCGCATTATTGATGGAAAATGCAGCTGTAGGAATTCTATTGGTAATTGCTTTTTTATCTATATTTTTAAATATAAGACTTGCGTTATGGGTTTCTCTTGGTTTACCACTTTCATTTTTAGGCATGTTCATCTTTGCAGGTTTATTTGGAGTTACCATCAATGTACTTTCCTTATTTGCTATGATTATCGTAATCGGTATATTAGTAGATGATGGAATTGTTATTGCAGAAAATATCTATCAGCAATACGAAAAAGGGAAGCCTCCAATTCGGGCTGCCATAGATGGAACCATAGAAGTAATTCCGCCAATTACTTCAGCAATTTTAACCACCATTTTAGCTTTTGCCACTTTTTTCTTTTTAGAAGGTAGAATAGGAGAATTCTTTTCTCAAGTTTCTATAGTGGTTTTGTTAACGCTAACTATTTCGCTTATTGAAGCTTTTATCATTTTACCAGCGCACATTGCGCATTCAAAAGCCATAAAACCAAAAGTAGCCGGAAAACAGAAAAAAACGGTGGTGGGTAAATTTTTCGCTAAAATGAAAAATGTAAATGCCTTTGGGGATAGAATAATGGGCTTTTTGCGTGATAAATCTTATGCGCCCGTGCTAAAATTTGCTATTAATAATCGTATATTTTCATTATCAATAATTTTTGCAAGTTTAGCCTTAACGATTGGTTCAATTGGAGCAAACATTGTAAAAGTTACCTTTTTCCCGAGTGTAGCTAGTGATCGAGTAAGCATCAATTTATTGATGACAGAAGGTGTAAACCCACAACGCACAGATTCTATAATTTCTTTAGTAGAAGATGCTGCATGGCGAGTTAATGAAGAATTTACAAAAAAACAAACCGGTAATTTACAAGTAGTTGAAAATACCGTAAAACGAGTTGGACCTGGAAATAACAAAGCTTCTGTAGAAGTAAATTTACTACCAGGAGAAGATCGCGATTTTTCTTCTGCAGAAATTACTAATGCTATTCGAGAAGAAACGGGGCCTGTTTATGGTGTAGAAAGTTTAACCTTTGGCTCAGGAAGTAATTTTGGGGGTTCTCCAATTTCAGTTTCACTTTTAGGAAATAACTTGGCCGAACTTCAAAATGCAAAGAACAAACTAAAATCTTGGATGCAAGATAATCCGCAACTTAAAGATGTTACGGATAATGACCCCAAAGGAATAAAAGAAATAGAGGTAATTTTAAAACCAAGCGCCTATGCTTTAGGTTTAGATTTAGGGGAAATTATGCGACAGACAAGAAATGCTTTCTTTGGTCGTGAAGCACAGCGTTTTCAGCGTGGTAAAGACGAAATTAGGGTTTGGGTAAGGTATAATTTAGAAGACCGTTCTTCCATAACTAATTTAGACGAATTACGGATTATTACACCATCGGGAAATCGAGTGCCGTTCAATGAAATTGCGACTTATGAAATTATTCGTGGTACAGAATCCATTAGTTATTTAAATGGGAAAAGAGAAATTAGAGTAGATGCCGATTTAGAAAATCCAAATGATAGTTCTACTGAAATTTTAAGTGAAATACAAACGAATGTAATTCCAGAAATTTTAAAAGAAAACCCCAGTTTATCTGTGGTTTACGAAGGTCAAAATAGAGAAGCAGGAAAAACGATAGATTCAGCTAAAGCTACATTCCCAGTAATTATCTTTTTAATTTTTGTAGTTATTGCTTTTACATTTAGAAGCTTTAGCCAGCCCATCATGCTCATCTTGCTCATTCCGTTTAGTTTGATTGGTGTAGCTTGGGGTCATTATATTCATGGTTTTCCTATCAATATACTTTCACTGTTAGGGATAATAGCCTTAATAGGAATTATGGTGAATGATGGTTTGGTTTTAATAGGGAAGTTTAATAATAATTTACGTGAAGGTCTTCATTTTAATGAAGCTTTATACGAAGCTGGTAAATCTAGATTTAGAGCTATATTTTTAACTTCATTAACTACTATTTCTGGTTTAGCACCCTTAATTTTTGAACAGAGTAGGCAAGCTCAATTTTTAATTCCAATGGCTATATCAATCGCTTATGGAATTGGGGTGGCTACGATACTTACTTTATTGTTATTACCCATATTTTTATCATTAAGTAATTCAATCAAAGTAAAATTTCATTGGCTATTTACAGGAGCTAATGTTTCAAAAGAACAAGTAGAACGCGCTATAAAAGAGAAAAATGAAGAATCGAATTATGAATAGAACAGTGCTTTTTTCCTTTTGGGTGTGCTTTATTTTTATGAATAACACCAAGCTTTTTAGTCAAGAAGTATTAACTAAAAAAGAAGCTGTAGAAGCAGTTTTAGACAATAATTACGGCATTAAAATAGCTGAAAATAATATAGAAATAGCCGAAAATAACGCAGGAATTCTTAATTCAGGTTATTTACCAACATTATCCACCAACCTAGGTTGGAACTTTAGTTTTCAAGACAGATTAGCAGAAGTAGACGGAAGAGAACCTTTAGACCAAAACGATTTAGAAACGCAGCGTTATAATGCCGGAGTAGATTTAAATTACACCTTGTTCGATGGTTTAGGAAGAATTTATAATTACAAACAATTAAAGTTACAATACAACTTATCGCAACTTGAAGCAAGAGAAACCATAGAAAATACCATGCTGCAAATGCTTAGTGTGTATTACGAACTTGCCAGAAGAATTACAAATGTTGAAGTTTTAGAAAACACCTTATTGCTTTCTAAGCAGCGCTTAGAACGTGTAGAATATCAATTTGATTATGGTCAAATAAATAAATTGGCAGTCTTAAATGCTGAAGTTGATGTAGCGAACGATAGCATCAGGTTAATTGATGAAAGACAAAATCTGGTTAATACCAAAAGAGATTTAATGGTGGTTTTAAATGAAGAGTTAACTGAAACATTTGTGGTGGATACCATTGTGAGCTTTACTCCGATTTTACAAATTGAAGAATTTATTTCGTCTGCGAAAGAAAATAATGTTTCTATGCAAATTATAGAAGAAAATTTACTGATAGCAGATTACGATAAAAAATTGAGTTTTACGGGCTATTTACCTCGTTTAGATTTATTTGGTTCTTATGGATGGAATAGAAATATAAGTCCAGAATCACCCTTTTTTCCAGGTTCTACCCAAACCACAAAAGGCTACTCTGCAGGAGTGAGCTTAAGTTGGAATTTGTTTGATGGTGGTCAAACTTCGGTGCGAATACAAAATGCAAAAATTGCCTATGAAAATCAACAAATTCAAAAGCAGATCATTCAACAAAATGTAGATAGAGATATCAAGAATGCTTTTGAAAATTATAAAAACAGGCTTTATATATACCAACTACAGAAAAAGAACGTTACTACCAATCAGAATAATTTTAGTAGAACTCAAAAGCAATTTAATATTGGTCAAGTCAATTCGGTAGAATTTAGACAAGCTCAACTCAATCTACTCAATGCTCAAACCAGTTATAATTTAGCTAAATTCGATGCTAAGTTAGCAGAAGTTCAGTTATTGCAACTTACAGGTCAATTATTAAATATTGAATTTTAAATGGAAGAGCAATTTTTTCAATGTCCACATTGTTGGGAAGAGATTAGTATTTTAGTAGATGTTTCAGTTTCAAATCAGTCGTTTATAGAAGATTGCGAGGTATGTTGTAATCCAATACAATTTACAATACAAGCACAGGCTAGGGAAATCGTGAGTTTTCAAGCAGATTCAATAGAGCAATAATTTTAAAGAATAATTTTTGCAGATTCATATTTAGTTGTATATTTGCAATCCAAATCGCGGGATAGAGCAGTAGGTAGCTCGTCGGGCTCATAACCCGAAGGTCACTGGTTCGAGTCCAGTTCCCGCTACAAATTAGGCCCCAAGTAGGGGCTTTTTTTATGGAACAATTTGTAGTTTACATATTATATTCGGGAAATTTTGATAAAACCTATGTTGGTTATACATCAGATTTAATCGAACGATTTTATTCGCATAATTTTTTAGGAACCAAAGGTTTCACGGTAAAGTTTCGACCTTGGGTTGTAATGCATGTTGAGTTTTTTGATTCAAAGCGAGAAGCGATGAGACTTGAGAAATTTTTCAAAAGCGGCAAAGGTAGAGAACAAATCAAAGTTTTGAAATCCATTTTTTTAGAACGAATATGATAGCTCATATCCGCCTAAGGCGGACAATGGTTCGAGTCCAGTTCCCGTTACTAAGTTAGACTCAAGTGCTTTTTGCATTTGAGTCTTTTCTTTTTTAGAGGTGTATAGTTTTGAAAAACAGTTACTTAATTCGAAAAGTAAGTTCATTTTGGAAGTTAGACATTGCTTGCTTTTGGGTGAAAATCGCAAACCATCTGGAAACAGTATAGTTTGGAATTTTCTCTTTTGGCGGTAATCTAGATTATGGTAGTATTCATAAGGGTTTTCAGAAATTTCTTTAAACTTTTTCAGGATTTTTTCGTGGTTAGACATTTTTGAAGGCAAGTTTTGTATTTTATTTAATTTTTCATTTATTTGACTCTTGATTTTACTTCCGTGTTTTTCGAAAATTTCTAGTGATATATCCCCTACAGCAAACCTTTCTTCTATTTTATCAAATTTTTGTTGAAGCTCGTTGATTTCAATTTTAATAAGTCTCTTCTTACTGCTATAATTTTCAGTTTCGCTGTTTAAATACTTTTTTAATTGTTTAGAAAATAATTCAACAAAAGTTTTTGAGATTTTAAGTGAGTTTAAATACTCACCAAATTGTTCGTGGACTCCTGCTTTTTTTGATTGAGGCCTAGTATTCGCGTTTACAGTTTTATTGCATTTTCCACATTTGTAATAATAGATATCTTTCTTTTTATTCAAAACAACACTGTTAATTCAGAAGATAAAATTACGAATGATTTTAAGAAGTCTATAGCTGTTTTGCCTTTTAAAAATATGAGTAGTGATTCTACAAACTTGTATTTTGTAAATGGATTAATGGAATCTGCGCTTAATAACTTACAAAAAATAGAAGATTTAAGAGTAATAAGTAGAACATC
>CBFIGU010000041.1:0-20659 GCA_965662165.1 Psychroflexus sp. | reverse complement strand
CATTGGTATTTAAAGCCAAATAAAATGTAGGAACTAATAAAAAATTTCTAAAATTTCAGCTTCATCTGTATTTAAACTCACTTTATTAATTGAAGCCGGTAAAAGTATAGTTTCTCCCATGTTTAAGTTATAAACTTCATTTTCTACTTGCAGCTCAAGCTTACCATCTGTACACATATAGATTACAAATGAGTCTAAATTTGTGTAATCTTTATTTAGACTACCTTGTATGTTTAAATAATTGGTTTTAAAATAAGGAGAATGCACTAGCTTATTAGAAGTATTTACTGCTTGTTTATAGTCTGTTTTGTAATTGCTATGTACCTGAAAATCGATAGCATCTATAGCTAAATCATTGTGTAACTCCCGTTTTTCTCCAGTTTTTTTATCCACACGGTTATAATCATAAATTCGATAGGTCACATCTGAAGTTTGCTGTATTTCTGCTAACAAAACTCCAGCTCCAATAGCATGAACTCTTCCTGTAGGAATGTAAAAAGTATCTCCTTTTTTTACGGTTTCATGATGCATTACATCAAGAATAGTGTTTGCTTTTAGGTGATTGTTGTATGTATTTTCATCCAATTTTTCATCAAATCCAACAATAAGTTCTGCATCTTCATCGGCTTGCATTACGTACCACATTTCATTTTTTCCAAAAGATTGATGTCCTTCTTTAGCCATTTCATTGCTTGGATGCACCTGTATAGATAATGGAGTTTTGGCATCAATAAACTTGATGAGTAACGGAAAATCTGTTCCAAACTTCTCATAAACCAATTTACCTAAAAAATCACTTTTATATTTCTCTATGAGTTGCTTTAAGTTGTAGCCTTTTAAATTACCATTTACTACTTCAGTTTCATCTCCTTTTACATCAGATATTTCCCAGGATTCACCACAATTTTCGATTTCGAAACCTTTATTTAGTTCAGTGTTAAGCTTGTTACCTCCCCAAATTTTATATTTAGAGATGGGTGTAAATTTTAGTGGATATAACATGGGTCTTGTTTTAAAAATAAACTATTTCCTATTGAAATTTATATACGTCATGCTTCTTCATCAAAACTATTGAATTAGTATAAGTTTATTATTAAACATTTTAGAATGTATCAATTAAATAGGTTTTAGGTAACCACGAAATTAATAAAGGAAACTAAATTACATCTTTTTCTTGAGTTTCTTTTTTAATGAAATATATTTAATTCATTTCTATAAGTTGAATTGCTTTCATCGCAAACGCCTTTCCCATTTTTTGGTAACCTTCTACTGACATGTGAAGGTCATTTTGAATTTTCTCCCCTTTGGTATTTACACCATCATTAAATTTATCGGTATCCAACCACGAAAAATTTGAGTTGGACTCTCCAACTTTTTCTTGAATTTGACGAATTTTTGTCCAATGTGGCCACTTTTCGTTATTCATATCAAAATCATTGAGTCTTCCAATAATAAAATTGACATCATTTCGGTTTAGATCATCTGAAAGCTGTTCATATAAACCCAACAGATAATCTTCATAAACATCTGCATTAGCTAGTTTGGCATCTCGCTCACCCTGCATCCAAATAAAAGTAATGCTTTGCAACTTCTCGTTTTGGATAGCATCTTTTACTTTATTAAAAAGTCGATCATATAAATCGCCAATATGTTGTTCATTTGGATTTGTTTGCGCTTTTTTATACCAACGGCTTATGGGTTGTGCTCCTTTTGCATCTTTAACTACGATGATATTTTCTTTACCTAATTCCTTCTCTAATGTAGGAATAAAACTCTGATTTGGGTCTAGTCGTACCATATTTGATTGACCTGACAATATAAAAAGATGCTTTCCTTGATTTGAAGTCTTTAAAATCCCACAGGAATTCAAACTCAAGCCTAAAATAAAAATGATGAATAAATTAAGATATTGGACCATTTATAATTATTTTTTTAAAACATAAATCCGTGCGTAATCAATTTCATATTGTCTAGGGAAAACTGTTTTTGAAAGTTGCTCTTCATCTGGATGTGGGTTACCACCAACAGCTAAGTTGATCCAATAATTACAAGTATTTCCTTTAAATGGAAATTCTCTTACGGAAGTGTCTACATTTTTGGTGTTTAATGCGATTCTTGACATGAATACATCATCCAAATAAACACTTAAATATTTACCATTGCTAATTAATTTCCAAATATGATATTTATCTAACCATTCGTCATCTTTTTGAAAACCTATTGCTTTTCCTTCAATGATATTTTTTAAGTATGAATTATCAGCATTTTCTTCTTTATTTCCTTGCCATTTGGCGCCTTTTTTACCTTTTACAGCAAAATTTACCATTATACGTCCATTATAATATTCCATAATATCAATTTCACCACCATGTGGCCAAGGCCCAGAGCCAGTTGTCCAGAAGGCAGGCCAGACTCCATAATCTTCAATTCCACCCGATTTTAGTGGTAGTTTAGCTCGCATTATCATCATGATGGAATCGTATTTTTCATGGTGTTGATCTCTGGTAATAAAACTAGCTGAAGTATACTCAGCATGTGTCCGATTGGTTTTCCAATTTTGACTATTTTGCTCAAAATTTGGATTTTCAATGCGTTCTTTTTTGGCGGTGATGATGAGTCTGCCATTGGTACAATATCCGTTTTCAGCTTGGTACCATTGGTGTTCGTTATTTCTTCTAAAACCTTCTTCTGCACGCCAGTATTCAGTTTTCATGGGGCCTTCATGATTAAACTCATCATTAAAAACCAATTCGTAAGCATTGATTTCTTGCGGTGGTGGATTATGGTCAGGTTCAAAAGGATTAAGTTCTATTTGTTTAGCATTGCTTTCAATTTCTTTGTTAGAATTCTTATTTGCATTATCGCAACTGAAAAGAAATGAAATAATAGAAACACTAAACATGGTTAACTTTATGTTTTGACTTAATTTCATAAATATGATTTTTCCATTTGACTAGACAACTTATTCAAGTTTCGAAATTTTGTAACTAAAGTGCATGTCTTTTGGCTGAATGCGATACTTAGGTAATGGCAGGGCTTTCCAACTGTTAATACCACCAACACCCATTTGCTCACTATCAATATTAATATTTACCAAATCCCGTTTTTTAATATCTATGGTATGGCGTTGTTGCTTGGTCATTCCTGCATCAAAATCAGAATTTAATTGATGGTGTGCACTAAAACTGAAATATTGAGGAGCTGTAATTTTAATTCCGTTTCCTTCTTTGTTGCTAAAACTTAACCAACGATTTTCTGTTTTATATCCATTTTCTTGAGGACGGATATAAGGAAAATACAAGTCTTCTACATTAGCAGTATAGTTTCCAACTAAAGCAGCAGTATTCCTGTCTTGGTAATTTTCAAAGGGTCCTCTACCTAACCAATTCACTTGATTATACTCATTTTTCACTATGAAATTGGTACCAAACCTTGGTAACATTGGCAAACTATCTTCTACATTTTTCAAATCAGTTTGCACTTCAATGGAGCCATTTCCAGAAATAATATAGGTCATTTCTACGGTTGCGTTTTTTACAGCGGCTAACTCATAAGTTGAAACTACTTTTACAAGATCGTTTTCTTCTTTATGCTCAAATGAAGTTAAGTTTTGATTATTAGTTGCTTCTTTCCAAGATTTAAGCTTATTAGGCATTTTAAATCCGTAATCATTATCTACTGGAGCACGCCAAAAGTTAGCCGAAATACCTTTTTCTAGAAGGTTTCCATTTCCATAGTTTATTGTTTCTAATTTGCCTGTAACCGTATTGAACTGAATAGTAAAATTTGCGTTGTAAATCTTTAAATTATCCTTTTCTGCTTCAACTGAAATTGAGCTTTCACTTCCTGAATTTAGTTGAAAAAAGTTTCCCTTTTGCAATTGAAACTGTTCGTAAGCTACTTCATGACCTACTTCAAGCAAAGGCATTTTTTGGGCTGTTGAAGCTCTTAAATTCAAATGATAGTCGCTATTTTTATTGGTTAATTCAGGAAGTTCAATCTTTATTGAATTGCTTTCATAAGGAGCGATGTCTAGCTGCGGAAGTTTTCCTGAAGCAATTTCAATTCCATTCTCAAGAAGTTCCCAACTTAAGTTGAAATTATTCAAGTTTAAAAAGTTGTATTTGTTTTTAATTTCAACTTCTGTAGTTTTTACATTTTTCAATGAAAAGCCAATGTTTTGGTATACTTTTTTTACTTCAAATAGAGCAGGATGCGCACCACGGTCTGGATCTACGATTCCGTTTAAACAAAAGTTATTGTCGTTTTGATAATCATAGCCGCCAAGGTCACCACCATAAGCCCAATATTCTTCTCCAGCTTCAGTTTTTGTTAGTAAACCTTGGTCTACCCAATCCCAAATAAAACCACCTTGCATACTGGGGTAAGCTTCGATAAGGTTCCAATAATCTTGAAAATTTCCTAAGCTATTTCCCATGGCATGGGCATATTCACATTGTATTAATGGTTTCTTTCCACCATTTTCAACGTACTTTTTCATGCGTTGTAAATTCCAATACATGGGTGCTTCAATATCAGAATTATCATAACCAACTGCTCCTTCATATTGTACAGGTCTTGTGGTATCGTTTTTTTTTAACCAGTTGTAGGTAGTTACAAAGTTTTCGCCATTCGCAGCTTCATTACCAAGCGACCAAATTATAATACTTGGGTAGTTTTTATCTCGTTCAAACATACGTTCTGTTCGGTCTACATGTGCAGCTTTCCATTCAGGCAAATGTGCAGGATGCGTTTTAGCTTTTTTAGGATTTTTTTTTATATCATGAGTCACACCCATTCCGTGTGTTTCAATATTAGCTTCATTGACCACATAAAAACCATATTGATCTGCTAAGCGATAAAAATGTGGGTTTTTAGGATAGTGACTTGTTCGAATGGCGTTAATGTTGTTTTGTTTCATCAACTTCATGTCTAACTCTGTCAACTCTTTTTTAATTACGTGACCTGTTTTTTCATCATGGTCATGATGATTAACACCTTTGATGTTGATAGGTTGACCATTAACGAGTAATTGACTATTTTCAATTTTCACATTTCTAAAACCAACTTTTAGAGCAGTAGATTCATCTCCAACACTAATTAGCGCAGTGTATAAATTGGGTTGTTCTGCACTCCAAGCCTTTACTTTTGGAAGGGATTGCTCTATGTTAATTTGATGCGTTCCTGGTTTTATTTTTTCTGAAACTGATTTCGTAAAAATTACATTATTATCATCAAATAATTTTACTGTAATCTGTTTTTCAGTTGTGTTTTGAGTATTGTTTTCTATGTCTAAACGAACTTTAAAATCCCCGTCTTCATAGTTATTTACTAAATCTGAAGTTATTCTAAGATCACGTAAACCTACTTTATTCTTAGCATAAAGATATACATCGCGCTCAATTCCTGAAAGTCTCCAAAAATCCTGATCTTCCATATAACTAGCATCGCTCCAGCGTAAAATCTGCACAGAAATACTGTTTTTTCCTTCTCTAAGATAATCATTTACTTTAAATTCTGCAGGCGTCTTGCTACCTTCATTGTAACCTACAAACTCATCATTTACCCAAACGTACATGGCTCCGCTAACACCTGCAAAATGTAAGAAAGTGTCTTTCCCATCCCAATTTTCTGGTATTTCAAAACTTCGTTTGTAACTTCCATTATTGTTAATATTATGCGGAATGTTCGGTGGGTTGGCTGGGAACATATATTTAATATTGGTGTAAAATGGTATTCCAAAACCTTCTAACTCCCAATTAGATGGAACTTCGATTTCGTCCCAGGCACTTGTGTCAAAATCACTTTTATGGAAATTAGTTGGTCGTGACTGAACACTATCGGCATAATAAAATTGCCAAATACCATTCAAAGATTTATAAAAAGGCGAATTTTCCCAACTCTTATTTTCTATGGCTTTTTCTGGAGTAGGATAACTATAAAAAGTTGCGGTTGGTTCTTCACGATTAATCTGAAAAATTTCAGGGTTTTCCCATTCTGGATTTTCCCATTTTTCAGCGGTATAAATTGGCTTTTTATTTTTTTTCATGTTAGAATCACAAGCTACTAAAGCTAAAGTTGAAAGTATTAAAAAAATGTTCTGCGAATAATTTTTTATATTTCTCATGGTTTTAATCTTTTGTTATTTTACTTCCCCACCAATCTTCATTCGGTTGAAAATCTTTAGAAAGCATATTTTTTCGTTGTTGTTCTAAGTTTTTAAGTCGCTTTTCTTTCACATTTTTCATGTAAGCAGCTCTTTTTTCAGCATCAAATTCTGGGTCGGGTTCAGGAAATTTAGCACCGACTTCATTTAAATAATCTACTAATTGTTCATGCATTTGCTGAGTACGCTTGGGATATTCATCAGCAATATTATTTGTTTCGTAAGGATCTTCGCTTAGGTTATATAATTCTTGAGTTTCTTCTTCGTAGTAGTGAATTAACTTCCAATCTCCAATACGGATTATTGAAGATGGATCGCCACCTTGGTTTCCATAGTGTGGATAATGCCAATATAAAGGTCGTTCTATAAATTCGGCTGTATTTTCAATTAGTGGTTTTAAGCTTTTACCGTCTTGGTGTTGATTTGGTAGCAAAGGAATGTTTGCTAAATCTAATAATGTAGGGTAAAAGTCGCTACTTGTCACTGGCGTATCAATTGACTTGGAATCCATTCCAGGCACGTACAACAAATAAGGTTCACGGATGCCGCCTTCCCATTGGTAACCTTTACCGCCACGAAAAGGCTTGTTGCTTGTTGAAAAATTATCGCCAGAAGCCACGCCGCCATTATCAGATGTAAATACGACGATGGTATTTTCATCTAAATCGAATTCATCTAAAGCATCTAAAACAATTCCTACAGCTTCATCCATACTTTCAATTAATCCTGCATAAACTGGATTATCCTGATGCAACCGAATGGGTAGGTTTTTTTCCATGGTAAAGCCTTGTTCAGCTATGCCTTGCTTCTCGGCTTTTTCACGGTATTTTGTCCATTTTTCCTGATGTGTTTGTATGGGTCCGTGGACTGCATAAAAAGATAAAAAAGCAAAAAATGGTTTTTGATTTTGGGTTTTAATAAAACCTGCAGTTTCTTGTGCTAAGCGAATGCTGAGTTGTTCGCCATCCGTTTTATTTTCTAAATTTGGATTTTCAAAGGGTGAAAAATAACCCCCTTTTGGACTGCCTGCTTCCCAACCCGCAAGATTGATATCAAAACCATGATTTTCAGGATAATTTCCTTCATCTCCTAAATGCCATTTACCTGCAAAAAAAGTGGTGTAGCCATGCTGTTGAAATGCTTCAGCCAATGTGGTGTCTTGAGGATTAAGATGATGCTCGTAATTTGCTGGTAATAAACGGTCGTGTCTTTTTTGTTTTCGCCAATCTTTGCCAGAATATGCGCCAATCCAATCGGTTATGCCATGTCTTGCAGCACTTTTTCCAGTCATAATACTAGCACGTGACGGGCTACATACTCGGCTAGCAGCATAACCTTGTGTAAATTGAATGGATTTTTTTGCTAATCGATCAATATTTGGGGTTTCGTAATATTTGCTCCCTGCAAAACTTAAATCTAAAACGCCAAGATCATCTACTAGTATAAATAACACATTAGGTTTTTGCTCTATTTTTTTTTCATTCTTGTTTGCAGGTTTACATGCAAAAACCACCACAATAAGTACAAAAAGAAACTTTTTAATCTTCATTTTTTTTTGAAATTAAATTGTTGAGATGGTGTCCTGGATTGTTTCATAAGTTTTTGCAATTCGGCTACTTTTTCAGGATGGGTAGAAGCTAAATTGTGCTCTTCGGCTATATCGTTTTCGATATTGAATAAAAAGTACTTAGGTTCCGTACTGAGTTTTGTAATTACAAGTTTCCAATTGTCTTTTATTATAGCTTGTTTAGAATTTTTTTCATGAAACTCCCAATATAAATAGTCATGTTGTTTTTGCTCATTGGTTTGGTTTATTAAAGTTGGTAAAAACGATATACCATTGGTCGTGAGTTCTTTTTCATCATTTAAAATATCAGAAAAAGTGGGTAGCACATCCCAAAATGCTGAAGCATGATTAGTCTTAGAATTGGCTTGAATTTGTTTAGGCCACTTTATAATCATAGGAACTCTTATTCCGCCTTCAAATAAATCTCGTTTGAATCCTCTTAATTCTCCATTACTGTCAAAGAATTTAGCATTATGTCCGCCTTCTTTGTGTGGACCATTATCAGATGTAAATACAAAAATGGTGTTGTCTTCTAAACCTAAGTCTTTTACTTTCTGGACCAATTCTCCAACTTGGTCATCTAATAAGGTCATCATGGCAGCAAAAGCAGCACGTGGATGTTCTTGTGAGCCATAACTTCCTTGTTTGTATTTTTCGCCTTCATCTAAACCTTTATAAGGGTTTGGCTCAGGATATTTTCCGATAAATTGATTCATGTAATCTTCTTGAGCAAACAATTCAGCATGTGGAATAATACTAGGATAAAATAAGAAAAACGGTTCATCCTTATTTTTATCGATAAAGGCTAAAGCTTTTTTGTGGATTAAATTTGGAGCATACTGCCCTTTGTTCAAACCTTGATTTTTCTCTAACATAAATTTTTTATTATTATCCCATAAATAATCTGGATAATAATGGTGTGCCAATCGCTGATTGATGTAGCCAAAAAACTCGTCAAATCCTTGTTTTAATGGGCTTCCTTCAGAAGAAATTCCACCTAAACCCCATTTGCCAAAGATTCCTGTTTTGTATTTATGTGCTTTAAAGAGTTCAGCCAACGTAAAAGTGGAGTCTGGCAAAGGCATTTGTCCGTCTTCTAGCTCAATATTTCCACGAACAGGGGTAAAACCTGTATGCTGGCCAGTCATTAAAGAAGATCGAGAAGGTGCACAAACCGTTGAGCCAGCGTAATGTTGAGTAAACAACAGCCCATCTTTAGCTAGTTGGTCTATATTTGGGGTTGAAAATTTTTCTTGTCCGTAACTGCTTAAATCTCCATAGCCAAGATCGTCTGCTAATATATAGACTACATTAGGGGATTTTTCTTTTTCTTTTTTTTCTTCTGTCTCCTTTGTTTTTGAATCACAAGAATGTAGAATAAACAACGCTAGTAGCAATATGAAAGCTAATCTTTTTGAAGAATAAATACTTTTAAACAGGTTGCTATCAATTTTCATTTGATGTATTTTATTGAATGATTAATTTTTGGACGCTTTGGTTACCATAACTATTGGTGCTTTGAACAAAGTAAACTCCGCTGCTAATATTATTTAGTTCTATCCTTACTTCTTTTTTATTGATAGCGAGTACTTCCTTTACCAATTTACCTTGTAAATTGAAAACACTTACGGAAGTCAAGTTTTGTTGAGAGCTTATATTGAAATGTCCTGAACTTGGGTTAGGATGTATGGAAAAGCCTTTTGAAATGCTTGGAGAATTAAACGATAAGGTTTCAATTTTAGTCATGATAGCATTGTCAATAAACCAGCCAGGCTCATTTCCTTTGGCTACTCTAAATTTAATTTCATTTACATCACTTGGGGTAGTAAATTCAAATTCAACTAAATTCCAATTGGTGCTTGTTGTCATTGTTTCTGAAGCGATTACACTGTTGTCAACATTGTTTAAAATTTCAACTGCAATGGCTTGGGATGGTGGTACAAACCATTTGGTATAGAATGAAACATCATAAACGGTGTTGGGTTCTACTTCAATGATTTGGTACAATTCTCCAGGATTAGCCATGATTCTAGCTGAAGAGTTTCCTTCGAAAGCATTGTTTAAAATGGCAATATTATTTCCTTCCCAACCATCTAAATTATTGGTTTCAAAAAAACCATTATAAATTAAATTCTCACCTGTTGGGTCAATGAGACTCATATAATCATCTATATTATTATTCTCACTGAAGGTATTTTCTGGAATTGCGGGAGAAGACTCAAGGTTAGCTATAAATGTACCAACGTTGGTTAAGTTTCCTGAACTATCTGTATAATCGGCAACATCTGAAAATGGCTCGAACCAAGCATAACGCTCCACATAATCTAAGCTTTCTAAATAAGGCAGAGCCAATTGCATAAATTCATAATTTACCTGATTCGTTCGATTAGGATTCGCATTAAATTCAGTAATCCAGATGGGTAAACCATATAAGTCGTGAACATCTTCTAAATATGTAACAAAGCGTTGAAAAACTTCATTGGCATCTGCATTGGGTGAATTTGTAGGATTAGAGCCCCAATCGTACCAATGCACACCTATAACATCTATACGAATATCTTGCTCAGTTGCTAAATCATAAAAATCCTTTAACCAGCCAAAAGGAGCATTTTCTCGACCATTTGGAGAAACTAGCCGCATACCAGTTTTCATTAAATTTTCGTAGTAACCAACGGCAACATCTATTTGACAAAGATCATTGAATTGTCCAGATTGATCGTTACAGTTATCGCTTTCATTAAAAGCTAATACGTGGGTAGACTTATATTTAGAGCGATAGTTCAGAATATCACCATCATCATTGGCACCATTTGCGCCCCAAGACATGGGTGCATATTCTAAATCTAATGTAGAATCCATATTATTATTCCAATGGTAAAACCATGAATTATTAATTATGGTTGAGTAGCCGCCACCTCCACGGCCTTTTTTAGTAACCCAATTCCAAGGCATTACTCTTATAAAAGAAATTTTATTATTTAAGTGGGTGGGTAATTCGTTAATAATTAAATCATCTTCAGATGCTATGTAATTTTTACTTTTTCCTGTTCCATCATCGTTAACAGCAAAGGTGACCATATGTCCTTTTTTTAGTATAAAAGAAGTTGTAGTGTTATTGAAGTTGTTGGGAATTTCGTCTGCACTGTGAATAATATCTAATGCTATATCTGCTGTATTTCCTTGAAGATTTTCATTAGAAAAGAGCTGCAAAGGATGTTCTGAAGCATCTTTACTTCTAATAATCGTTCCTTTGTGATAATAATTATCTAAACGTAAGTTAGTTTGATAGACCGCTGTATTTTGATTTACAGAAAACTGATTAAGATGATTATTGAAAACAAAAGTAGATGATAAGTCAGTTAATTTTAACCAAGCATTAGGCGAGTTGAAATTTACAGCAACGTTATTTTGCAATGCATTTGAAGCTGTCAAGCTGAGGTAAGCATCTGTATTTAAAATGAATTCTCCTCCTGAAATTGCAGTTGCATTAAGTTCTGAATTTTGGATAGTCAAATTTACATCTGCTAGGCTAATTATTCCATTGGCTTGAATTACGTCTGAAGCATCTGTAATGTTCAAGTTGAAATTTATAGCTGAATTTGGATCTAATGAACCTTCCGCTGGCACTGAACTCGATTCGCTATTTAACCAATTTTGTTCATTAAAAAAATCTGAATTATTGGCATTTCCAGTCCATGTTAATTCTTGAGAATAGCTAAGCAATCCACAAAACAATACTACAATTAGGTTTAATTTTTTCATTATGGACTTTCTTGTTTTAAGTAAGCGCTATCAGGCTTAAACTCATCAGTTACGACATCTTCATAAGCATTTATGAGTTCCTTTAATTTATCAGGCTTAGCTATAGCTAAATTATTTTGTTGTTCGGGATCTTCAGATAGATTGTAGAGTTGGTAATTTTTATCATTTCCTAATTCAACATCTTTGCCCCACATTTTTTGTTTTCCTTTATATGGTGGAATCATAATCCAATCTCCTTTCCTAAACGCGGTTCTAGACATGGCTTCTAAAACATATTGTTCTCTTCCTTTAGTTGATTTGCCTAAGAATACATCTATAAGGTTTTGGCTGTCTGCAACTTCTTTGTTATCTCCTACTAAATTAGATAATGAAGAAAATAAATCGATTTGAGAAACTAAAGCATCTGAAACTTTAGGTTTTATTTTTCCTTTCCAATATACCACAAAAGGAACTCGGGTTCCCGCTTCGTATAAACTGTATTTTCCACCTCTAAAATCACCAGAAGGTTTATGATTTCCTAACAATTCAACAGCTTGATCTTGGTAGCCATCATCTAAAATTGGTCCGTTATCACTAGAGAATACAATCAATGTATTTTCAAGCATTCCTTCTTCTTTAAGTGTAGAAATAAATTCGCCAATCATCCAGTCTGCTTCAATAATGGCATCACCTCGCGGTCCCATTCCTGATTTTCCTTCAAAACGTGGATGTGGAGTTCTTGGAACGTGGGGTTGCTGCATTGCATAAAATAAGAAAAATGGATTTTCATTCTCTTTTTGTTCTTTCACATAAGCTTGTGTTTTTTGTAAAAAATGATTGGCCATATCTACATCAGACCATCTCGCAGCTTCACCGCCTTTCATAAAACCAATTCTAGGTACTCCATTAATTAAAGTTTTGTTGTGCTGCTTGTCTGCCTTCATCCTTACTAAATCTGGACTGTTGTAACCTGTTGGTTCGCCTTCAAAATTCTCTTGGTAACTCACTTCAATAGGATCGTCTGGGTCTAAACCTTCAACAAGTCCGTTTTCTAAGTATACCGTTGGCACACGGTCTTGCGTTGCTGCCATGATATAACTATAATCAAAACCCACTTCATTTGGACCTGGCTTAATTTGCTTATTCCAATCTACTTTTCCATTTCCTAAGCCAATATGCCACTTTCCAATAACTGCAGTATTGTAACCTTGGTTTTGTAGCATTTTTGGCAATGTATGTTGTTTTGTGTCAATCAATAAAGGAGCAGTTCCTGGTAAAATCTTAGCATCTTTATTTCGCCAAGGATAACTTCCTGTTAAAATAGCATACCTACTTGGTGAGCATGTTGCAGAAGATGCGTAGCCATTCGTAAATTTTATACCGCCGTGTGCTAAGCTGTCCATATTGGGGGTTTGTATTTCAGTAGCTCCGTAAGCACTTACATCTCCATAACCCAAGTCGTCCATGTAAATAAAAACGATATTAGGTTTTTTTGATTTACTTAAGTTTAGGGCTTGAGTTTTATTTTCGTCACCTGTATTTTTATTTTCTTTACAACTTATTGAAAGCAAAAAAATAAAGGAGAGTAAAATTAAAGGTCTATTCATTTTTAAATATTTTAAGACAGATTTTGAAACTTCAATGCCGATTTAAGGATTTCCAAAAAATTATTAAATGTAAAATTAAGGCCTAAAGCGAAATCTAAGGGGAACAATCAGTTCACATAAGGGGGTATTTAGGTCTTGAAGCATTTTTACGAGCTTAAGATATTTTATTTCATTTTTTTTAAGATTATATTGTGCCATATTAATTGTTGTTTATATGAAACAGTTTCTCTTAACAATTCTATTTCTTACATCAGCATCTATTTTAGGCCAAGATGAAAATCCTAATTATGTTGCCAATTTTATAACGGTAAAAGAAGGATTATCTCATAATTACGCTACTAGCATTGTTAGCGATCAATTAAACATGAAATGGATTGGTACAGAAAATGGAATTACAAAATACAACGGATATGATTTTGAGTATATAAAACCAAGTGCTCAATATGAAGGTCTCAAAAATGAAAATATTGAAGTGCTTTTTATAGATAGCCAAGATAATCTTTGGATAGGGACTAAAAGTGGAGGATTGTCCTTTTATAATATTAAAAAGAATGAGACAAAAAACTTCGACTTTATGCTTGATACTGATGAAGGGAAAAACTTAAGAATTACAGCAATCTCTGAAGATAGTAATGGAAATATCTGGGTTGGAACTTGGAATAGAGGTGTCTTTGTAGTTGATTTTAAAACTAACCAATTAAAAAGACATTTTAATTACAGAAGTCCTATATATAGTATTAAGCAAGACCATTTAAAGCATATGTGGTTTACTAGTAATAAGACAGCTTTTAAGTTTTCACCAACAACTAATAAAGTAAAAAAAATTGATTTTAGCGGTTCAGTTTCAGATATCTTACCAGATAAAAAACGCAATAAAGTCTGGATTTCAGTTTCCAATAAAGAAGACTATTTATTTGCTTATAACCATAGTAATAGTCAAATTGATAGCATTAAGACGGGAGTCTACAGTAATTTTTCAAAAAAGTTATTGCTAGATAGCCAAAATAGAATTTGGATTGGCACATGGGGAAATGGGGTTCATAGAAGTAATAGAACTATAACTGAATTCTCCAAACTAGATTTAATAAGCGATTTCTCTTCAAAAATAGATGGGAATTATTCAACAATTTTAAGTTTACATGAAGATGAAAATAATATTATATGGTTGAGCACAGCTAGCGGTGGAGTTGTGAAATTACAAGAAGGCAACGGTTTTAAAAACTTGGCACAAAATATTAAAACCACTACACTTAAAGATAAACTTAATTGCAATAGTGTTTTTAAAACGAAAGACCTTTTGTTTGTAGGAACATTATTTGCTGGAGCTTATTACAGTGAAGATGGAAAAAACTTCAAACAAATAGACGAAATTGGTAACCTAAAAGTTAACGTATTTTATCAACATCAAAATGATTTATATATTGGAACATCCAACGGATTTTATGTTTTCGACTTACTTTCCCAAAAAGTAACTTTTCTGAATAGACAAATCAATAAAGTTACTGCATTTTTAATTCAAGGTCAAGACCTTTACATAGGCACTCAACAAAATGGAATAGCCCATACAAAATTGAGCAAAATAACAAATCGAAAAGATTATTCATTCTATAGAGAAAACCAGCCAAACAGTGGATTAAAAAGCGATAGGATAACCAGCTTAAAAGTAGACCAGAATAATAGAATCTGGGCATCATCTTATAAAGGACTTCATTTATTAGACTTAGAAAAAAATCAATTTATACACCATAGTCAATTAATGGAACAAGATGTTTCTATTAATATCATTAACTCTTTAGAGCTGGTAGGAAGTTTATTATGGTTATCTACACCTAATGGACTCATTAAACTCAATTATAAAAATAATTCCTTAGAATTTCAAAAAATAATTGGCAAGAAAGATGGTTTAAATAGTGATTTTATTTGTTCTACTACTTTCGATAATAACCTTAATTTATGGATAAGTACTCACACTGAAATTGTAAAATACAATAAGGCAGATCAGACCATAACCAGTTATGGAGAAACCAATGGAGTAAAGACAAGCCTTTTTAATAATAATACAGCATTTAACTTCAATAATAAAACTGTTTTTTTTGGTGGAATAGACAATGTTACCTACTTCAACCCGCAGTCTATTAAAGATTATACCACAATACCTAAAGTTATTTTTACAGGTTTACGGATAAAAAATGAAAATATAAAGTTCAATCAAAACCAAAAAAACCTAAAACAGAGCCTTAATTATGCGCAAGAAGTTAATTTAGATTACAAAGACGATTTCTTTTCTGTACGTTTTGTAGCGAATGATTTTTTGGGGCAACTCAACATTAAGTATCGTTATATATTAGAAGGTTACCAAGAACAATGGGTAGACTTAAACCGAATAAACGAAGTTAATTTTGCAGGTCTTACTCCAGGGAACTACACATTAAAGGTTCAAGCATCTAGAGATAATCAAAACTGGAGTGAACCAAGTAATTTAAAAATTAATTTAGAAGGCTCACCGTGGAAAAGTAATCTAGCTTTATTTATTTATTTTTCTATTGCAATTAGCATTATTAGTTACTTTTTTTGGCTTAATAATTATAGATTGAAGCTAAAAAGTAAGTTAGAAATAGCAAAACTAGATGAAAAAAAGAAAATTGAATTAACAGAAGCAAAGCTGAACTTTTTTACCAATATCTCCCACGAATTTAGAACACCACTTACTTTAATAATTAGCCCTATTAAAGAGCTTCTTGAAGATAAAAGCTTCACACCAAAAATTTATAAGAAACTAAGTTACATAGATAAAAATACCCAACGTCTTTTAAACTTAATCAATCAATTATTAGATTTTAGAAAAGCTGAATATGGACTATTGAAACTTAAAGCATCGCATGGTAATTTAGTGCGTTTTAGCAAAGAAGTACATTTATATTTTAAACAAGCAGCAGAAGAGAAAAATATAGATTATAGATTTATATCAAACCAAGAAGAAATTCGTTTTCCATTCGATAGAAATAAGCTAGAAATAGTCTTATGCAATTTACTTTCTAATGCTATTAAATATACTAACAAAAACGGAAGTATAGAAATGAAGCTAGATGTAGACCAGGGTAATTGTATCATCCAAATTTCTGATACAGGCATCGGAATGAAATCTAAAGATTTACAAAAAATATTCGATCGTTTTTTTCAAATTGAATCTGCCAATACTGCTAAGATGGTAGGAAGTGGAATAGGCTTATCTTTTACCAAAAAAATTATAGAAATACATCATGGTACTATAAATGTAAAGAGTAAACCCAATAAAGGAAGTACATTTATTATAAAACTACCTATGGACCCAAAAATTTATGCTGGAGAGATAGACGAAAGTTTTATGACTACAGATAATATTAACAGTTACGAATTGGCAAAGCCAGAAGAAACTATAGGAAGTTTAAACTTAGCTGAAAACAAAAAACAACAACTTTTAATTATAGATGATAACCCAGAAATATTAAGTTATTTAAAAAGTTTCTTAGAAGAAGATTACCAAATTATTTTGGCAGAAAATGGAAATCAAGGTTTTGAAAAAGCAATAGAAGAAGTTCCTGATTTAATTATAAGTGATGTTATGATGCCAGAAAAAGATGGGATGACCTTATGTAAGGAGTTGAAGACAAATATAAATACATCTCATATTCCAGTTATTTTATTAACAGCAAGAACATCTACAGTTTACGAAGTAGATGGGCTTAAAAATGGAGCAGACGATTATATTACAAAACCATTTAATGCAACTGTCATAAAAGCTAGAATCAATAGCTTATTAGAAAATAGAGATAAAATAAGATCGTATTTTCAAAATAAAATTAGATTTGAACCTACCCCTGCAGAAATTGAAAATGAAGAAGATGTAGAAAATACCTTTATACAAAAAGCTATTTTGTTAGTAGAAGATAACTTAGAAAATGAAAACTTTGGAATCGATACTATGGTAGACGAACTCAATATGAGTCGTTCAAGCTTATTTAGAAAAATAAAATCACTTACCGGTTTTTCACTTTCTGCATTCATACGTTCAGTACGCTTAAAAAGAGCTGCATATATCATTTTAACAGAAGACGATACAAGCTTAAAAGAGATTGCTTTTCGAGTGGGTTTTAACACTTATAAATATTTTAAAACTTCTTTCCAAAAGCAATTTAAATGCCTGCCATCTGAATATAAAGAAAAGAACAAAAACAAAGAAAGTTAATTCTTTAATGCTTATAAAAACAAGGCTTTAAGTCGTATTTGAATGTATACTACCTCACTTTGGTCTATTTAACCCTTTCATATTTACTACAACGTTTGATATTTGTATAGAACATTTTAATGAATGAATAATGTTAAAATTTACCATGAAAAATCCTAAGTTAATTTTAGTATTTGTCCTCTTTTTGAGTTCATATGCTTTCAGTCAAAAAACGATTACGGGTACTATTAAAGACAATTCTGGTTTGCCGCTTCCAAGTGCATCTATAGAAATTGAAGGTACAACCAAAGGAACAAGCACAAACTTTGATGGCGCTTTTAGTATTGAAGCATCAGAAGGTGATGTATTAAAAATTTCTTACGTCGGTTTTATTTCACAAAAAATAGTAGTGGATAGTAGAAATAATTACTCTATAACTCTTCAACCTGATGAAGACGAGTTAGAAGAAGTAGTGGTAGTTGGATACGGCACACAAAAGAAGAAAAATCTTACGGGTGCTTTAGAAACGGTTACTTTTGATGAAGCTGTAAATCAGCCCGTAACTAATTCAGGCCAGTTACTTTATGGTCGCTTTTCAGGCGTTCAGTTAACACAAACTTCAGGTAATCCAGGTGCGGATGGTTCTTCTATAAATATTCGTGGTATTGGTACTTTTGGAAACAATACTCCACTTATTGTTATAGATGGTATACAATATGAAGACTTGCAAGCTTTCAATAACCTAGCTCCGCAGGATATTAAGAATATTACCATATTAAAAGATGCTTCAGCAAGTGCTATTTATGGTGCAAGGGGTGCTAATGGTGTAATACTTGTTGAAACAAGACGCGGTGGCGAAGGAGAATTCCAGGTAAATTACAATACGTATTACGGAATGCAAGAAGCAACCATAGTTCCAGAATTTTTAGGAGCATCAGATTATGCCACATTAATGAACGAAAAATTTAGAAACAGAGATGGAATAGGCTTTTTTCCTAGATATACAGATGAACAAATAGCAGCTATTAATGATGGCTCTTTACCAGATCAATTTGGAGATACAGATTGGGCTGATGCTGTTTTGCAAACGGCAAGCATAGTTAATCATAATCTTTCAATTAGTGGTGGTTCTAAAAAATCATCTTACCGTTTCTCAATGGGGTATTTGGGACAAGACGCAATTGTAAAAAGTAAGTTTAGAAACGATCGCTACAATATGAGTTTCAATATTAAAACTGATGTAAAAGATTGGTTGAAATTTACAAGTGTTACCAATGTATTTTGGAGAAGAATAGAAGGGCCAACCGGAGGCCAAAATGCTTTTAGTGGAGATAATGGAATTATATATGGTCTTCAAAGAACAGCACCAACTATCCCTCTGTTTTATAGTAATGGGGAGTACGGAATTGTTGATGGCGCTTACCTTAATATCAATAATTCATTACCAACGCAAAATCCACTAAGAAGAGGTTTCTTTGGTAATTTTGAAAACGACATCATCAACTTAAGTCAACGAATAGCTTTTGATATTAAACTTACTGAAAATCTGTCATTTGAGACTAGCGGTAGTGTAAATGCTGTTTACAATCAGTCATCAGATTTTAACCCTAGATTACTTTTACAAGATTGGGAAGGTAATTCAGTAATCGAAAATGACTTAAATACATTACGTAATGGTACTAACTTTGAATACAGACTTTTACAGGAAAACATCTTAAGATATAATGTAGATTTAGATGCTAAAAGTGATCTACAAGTACTTGCAGGACACTCCATTATGTACTATAAAACAGACAATTTTAATGCACGCTTAAGCGGTTTTCCTACAGAAAACTTAGAAGAATTTAACGGCGGTGGTGTAACCGATCCAGCTGTTGGCGGTGGAGCTGCAGAAGAAGTTTTACAGTCTTTCTTTGGAAGAGTAAATTATAGTTACGACGGTAAATATTTAGCAGAAGTAAATGTTAGAACTGATGGTTCTTCAAAATTTGGTGAAGGTAATTTGTATGCTACTTTCCCTTCTGCTTCATTAGGCTGGAGAATTTCAGAAGAAGACTTTATGCAAGACATAGATTTTATAAGTCAACTAAAACTACGTGGTAGTTGGGGTTTAAGTGGGAATAATAGAATTGGGAATTACATTTTTGCTCAAAATTACGATCCTAACTTAGATTATTTATTAGGGGACACCACAGTAGTGGGTGTAGGAATTACAAATTTAGCAAGTCCCTTTATTCGTTGGGAAGAGACCGAGCAGACTAACATTGGTCTAGATTTCAACCTATTTAATAATAGACTAGAATTAATTTTTGACTATTTTAATAGAAAGAGTTCGGATATTCTATATCAAAATTTCCCAGTACCTAGTACAATAGGAGTAACTAATATTAACGCTAGAAACTCAGCGTCTATGGTGAATGAAGGGATTGAATTCGGTGCTAATTTTAGAGGCAATATTGGTGAAGTCAGATATAGTATTGGTGGAAACTTCACACACTTTCTTAATAATGAAGTAACCAGTCTTGGCGAAGGTGGAGAAGAAACCATAACCAACATCAATATTATTAGAGTTGGAGAGCCTTTTAGAGCTTACTTCGGATACCAAGCAGATGGAATTTTCCAAGATTTTGCAGAAATAGCAAACCACCCAACACAATTTGAAAACCCAAATACAGCTCCTGGCGATATTCGTTATGTAGATGTAAATGGTGATGGTGTTATAAATCAAGACGATAGAACTGTAATTGGGAATCCTAATCCAGATTGGTTAGTCAACTTTAATGCATCTTTTGACTATAAAAACTTCGACATGAATTTATTATTTCAGGGAGTTGTAGGTGTAGATAGATTACTTATGGGTAATGGTAACCTACCTATGGAAGACGACAGAAGTAATGTGCTAGATTATTGGATTAACCGATGGACACCAGAAAACCCTTCGGCAAGCTTGCCTAGAGTTGGAGGTCAAAACAATGGTTTAGTTTCTACGTTTTACTTAGAAGACGCATCTTATTTAAGACTTAAAAACATCGAAATTGGATACTCATTACCCAAAAATATTTTAGATAAATTCAAGATGTCTAAATTTAGAATTTATGTTGGTGGGCAAAATTTATTAACTTTCACAGGCCTAGAAAACTTTGACCCTGAAGGAGCTAACGGAAATTTTAGTAACCGTAACGCCCCACTATATAAAATATATACGCTTGGCTTAAACGCAAAATTTTAAAAAATGAAAAAGATAATAGTAATACTAGTAGTTTTATGTACAACCTTAGGTTGTAGTGATGATTTTATTGAGAGATCTTCTTTAACCGCTATCGCAGAAGATAACTTTTGGCAGAGTGAAGATGATGCTTACTTAGCTTTAAATG
>CBFIGU010000040.1:0-20742 GCA_965662165.1 Psychroflexus sp. | reverse complement strand
ATTTCTGCCTAGGAATTTTTGGAGACTCTAAAAAAGCAGACATGGTGATTCCTAATAAAGTGTATCATTATGCATCGATTGGGAAGTGCATTTTAACCAAAGATACGCACGGAATTAAAGAACTTTTTACAAATCATAAAAACATTAGTTTATGTAAAAATGAGCCTGATGCCATGGCAAAATCCATTTTAGCACTCAAAGAAAATCCTGAACAGGTAAAAAAGCTTGGTTTACAAGCCGAAGAACTCTTAGTAAAACAATACAACGAAGTTGAAGTAGCTAAACGATTTGTAACGCTATTAGAAGATTTTAAAAAGTAAAATTAAACCTGTAGTGTTTTTTGTTGAAAACATGTCAGTTCGAGTAAATTTCCTTTAGAAATTTGTATCGAGAACAGTATTCATGTTCTAAATGTTATTCGTAGCGTAATTATGTTTCAAATGAGTATCAAAAAATATTTCAAATAATGGTTTTTATTCAATATTACCTGATAATTCACCACCAATTAGAAAAGCTAAAAAATAGCTCTAATCATTCTAGGATTATGGAAGATATCTTTTTTTAAAGTAACATCTTTAAATCCTGCATCGGTAAAAATCTTTTTGGTTTCTTCTCCTAGCGCCTGATTTACTTCTACATAAACCCTAGGAACTTTTGGCTGTGCTAAAGCCAAAGCAATGATTTTATGATAAAAAACCAAGGCAGAATTGTCTTCTACAAATAAAGCTAAATGGGGTTCGTAATCTAAAACATTAGCTTTTATACTGTGTCTTTCATCTTGTTTTACATAAGGCGGATTAGAAACAATCACTTCAGTAGGATTGGGCAATGCATCTAAAGCTAAAACATCTTGTTCTAAAAATTGCACTTCTACCTGATTAAGCTTTGCGTTTTTTTCAGCAACAGCTAAAGCTTCAGCAGAAACATCGTAAGCATCTATTTTAAAACGAGAATTATGCTTGGCAAGACTAATTGAGATGCAACCACTTCCTGTACCAATTTCTACAAGCTTAGTTTGTTTTTTGGTAGCTTTAAAATCTTGTAAAACCCAATCTACTAATTCTTCGGTCTCTGGTCTTGGAATTAAAACCGATTTATTTACTTTAAATGGTAAACCGTAAAATTCAGTTTCACCCACAATATATTGAATGGGTTTATGCTTTTTTAAATCGGCTATAGCCAACTCGAAAAGGTTCAACTTCTCCGTTGAAATTTCTTCATCTGCTTTTAATAAAATATGGGTAGTATTCCAATTCAAGTAAGATTCTACCAACCAATTAAAGAAACTTCTTACTTCAGTTTTCGGATAAACTGCTGCAAGCTCTTCAGAAAAGTAAGATTGTAATTCAGAAAGTTTCAAAGTGGTTTGCAAATAAAAAACGGTCTAATGCTATTAGACCGTTTATCAGTTTATAATTTGGTTTACTCTTCAGTAGTTTTATCCTTTTCATCTTCGTTTTCTTCTTCCACAAAAGATGTAAAACCTTTTTCAATTAAGGTGTTGTACCATTGAATAATTTTCTTGATATCACTTTGGTAAACGCGATCTTCATCAAATTCAGGTAGAATTTCTCTAAAGTAAGAAATCAATTCATTTTTGGGAGATTTTGGGTTTATGCTTTTTTCAAAACCTTCTTTCTCTCCTATTTTTTGAAATACTTCACGCAAAGGAACTTCTTCTGCATAGGTGTAAATTGAAATTTCACCTAACATACTGATGTTATTCTTTACATTCACAGGTATTTTTTTTCCATCTACAAGTGACTCTGCCAAAACACCTCCACGGGTTTGCGCTTTCATTTCCCATAAACCTGGGCGTCCTCCTATGGATAAAATTTTATTGATGTCCATGTTTATTTTTTTGGTTGGCAAATATGCAATCTAAGTTCTAAACTGCCATATTTTAGATGCCTTATTTATTAAAATTATCTTCTTTTTTTCGCCTTAGGAAACTTCATGTTATAAGCCACATTAATTTTCCCTTTTTCAATATTAGCTAATTTGCCTTTAATTAATCTTTTTTTGAAAGCAGATAGTTTGTCGGTGAATAAAATTCCTTCAATGTGGTCGTATTCATGTTGCACAACTCGAGCTGCTAAACCATCGAGTTCTTCAACATGTTTATTAAAATCTTCGTCGTAATATTCTATTTTAATTTTCGGCTTTCTAAAAACATCTTCTCTCACTTCTGGAATGCTTAAACAACCTTCATTAAAATCCCATTCATTTCCTTCTTCTTCTAAAATAGTAGGATTAATAAATACTTTTTTAAAATCTTTTAAATTTTCTTCTTCATTTTCAAGCAAATCATCATCTTCAGCAAATGGAGTTGCATCTACCAAAAACAAACGAATGGGAAGCCCTATCTGTGGTGCTGCTAAACCAACACCACTTGCATTGTACATGGTTTCCCACATGTTAGCGATTAACTCTTTTAAGTTGGGATAATCTGGAGTAATGGGCTTGGCTTTCTTTTTTAAAACGGGATTTCCGTAAGCAATTATCGGGAGAATCATATTTTACTTTTTTGTGTAATTAAAATATTCGAAATCTTGATGATACAATTTATTTACAATACTAATCATGTTTGGATTCCATTGTAAATCAAATTTCGATTTTTGTGTTGTATTCGCTTTTTTACTTAAGTCAAGTTTTAAGTAATTCTCAATGTAATCTCGGTCTTCCTTAGATTCCATTTTAAATCTCTTTTCTTCATTAAGATTTTTAAAAATTTTATATTGCGGATGCAAATGTCTATTATTCATATAAACTTCAGGCAAAAATTGAATAAATTCTTGAAAACTAATGTTCTTCAATGCATTGTATTTCTTCTCTATGGCATCAGATTTTTTAATTGCCAAAGGTTTAAAAAAAATCTTTTGACTACGTAACCAGTAACTGGTTTTATCTAAGTCTTTATTGAGCTTATCGCGATAAAAAGATTCTAGTCTAGTATAAGGATCTCTACCAATTACGTATTTAGGTTTGCCACTTAATTTTAACCAAAAGGGTTTCACTTTTTTAAGGTGCTTTTGTATTCGCATGCTAGAATACATCACCTTAAAATTAACGCTGATGTAGTATTTTTCTTTTTTGTTGTAAAAATGCGGCATAATTTATTGCATATAAGATTGCAAAATTAGCGTTGCACTAATTTGGTCTAATGTAGCTTTATTTCTTCTTTTCTTTTGTTTTACCCCACCATCTATCATGGATTGAAAAGCCATTTTTGAAGTGTAACGTTCGTTTTCTCTTTTTACAATAATTAGGGGAAATTTTTGTTTAAAATCTTCAATAAAAAAACTGATATTTTTTTCTATCGCAGAAGGTGTCCCGTCTGCATTAGTTGGCTCACCTACTACCAAAATTTCTACTTTTTCTTTTAAGAAATAATCTTCTAGATAAGACATTAAGTCTTTAGTAGCAACCGTAGTTAATCCAGATGCAATTAATTGCATCTCATCTGTAACTGCAATACCAGTTCGCTTAATACCGAAATCGATTGCCATAATTCTACTCATTACCCAATTTTTCGCAAAGGTAATACTTCTCTAACAATTGAATAGTTTTGCTAACTGAAGCTTTATATTTGCAAATAAAAATTAAGCATGCAAGATTTAAAAAACACCATACTAAAAGCCTGGGACCATCGTGAACTCTTAAAAGAAAGCGAAACCATTAAGGCAATTCGAGAAGCAATAGAGTTGATTGACCAGGGTAAACTTCGTTGTGCTGAACCTACCGAAAACGGTTGGCAAGTAAACGAATGGGTTAAAAAAGCCGTGGTTTTATATTTCCCAATTCAAAAAATGCAAACTCTGGAAGCCGGAATTTTTGAATATCATGATAAAATGCCGCTCAAAACAGGTTATAAAGAACGAGGCATTCGTGTAGTTCCCAATGCAGTTGCACGACATGGTGCCTATATTTCTAGCGGAGTAATTATGATGCCAAGTTACGTAAACATTGGTGCTTATGTAGATGAAGGAACTATGGTAGACACTTGGGCTACCGTGGGAAGCTGTGCACAAATTGGCAAGAACGTTCACCTTTCTGGAGGTGTTGGCATTGGTGGAGTTTTAGAACCTTTGCAGGCCGCACCTGTAATTATTGAAGATAATGCTTTTTTAGGATCTCGCTCTATTGTTGTAGAAGGTGTTCGTGTTGAAAAAGAAGCCGTTTTAGGCGCTAATGTAGTATTGACAGCTTCAACAAAAATTATAGATGTTACGGGAGACGAACCCAAGGAAATGAAAGGCATAATTCCTACTCGCTCAGTGGTTATTCCTGGAAGCTACACAAAAAAATTCCCCGCCGGAGAATACAATGTACCTTGCGCATTAATTATTGGAAAACGAAAAGAAAGTACCAATAAAAAAACATCTTTAAACGATGCCTTAAGAACATACGATGTAGCCGTTTAATCGAAAAGCAAAAACTAATTAAATGGTTTTTTAAAAAAGAAGGCAGCTTGGTCTCCTCTGCCTTCTTTATTTAACCTTTGAGCTTTACGTTCATATTTTTTCTGTTGTAATTTAGATTTTATAAAACCTGTTAACCCCAAATTTTTAGCCTTACGTAAAGGGATATTTCTAAGATACTTTTCGCTTCCTGTAAATTGAAAATGATAAGAATCGTATACGCAATCAATAAGTTTTAATTTAGACTTTTCACCTAGCAATTCCATGCTTTTATAAGAATGAAGAAATAAATGCCTTGGGGCGTCTAATTGAACCCAATTTACTCCGTAGTATTTCCACGCGTAAGATGAAACCGTTGGGATTCGAATAATGCAAATTCCATCAGGCTTTAGAAGTTCGTACACCTTATTCATATAACTTAGTGGGTTTGGAACATGCTCAAAAGAGTGATGAAAGGTAATTATATCCCATGATCCTGTTAAATTAAAAATAGGTGTATTTTTAATGCTTAGACCATTTTCATAATCTATTGCTTTTTCTAAAAAAGGGTCGCAACCTTTAATATTTTTAAAACCTGCTTCTGCTAACGGATATAAAAACTTCTTTCCTCCACCGCAACCAACGTCTAAAATCTTTAGATCCTTATTGATGGACAAGTCATCAAAAATGAAAAATTTTTTTCCGGAGATTTGCTTTAAAATAGTACGTAATACTTTAGGACCTGTCCATAAATGTTCATAACGTAGTTTGTTTAGTTTCCCTGTTATTCCCTTAAATTTTTTACCATTATACTTTCCAAAACTGTAGTAATTTTCTGGGTAATATTTACTAAGGTTACTTGGTACTTCTTCAATTTGTAAACAACCACAATCTGAACATTCAAAATAATGAAACTCATCTCTAAAGCCAAACATCATTTCCTTGACTACAAATTGCTTATGGTTTTTGGTACTGTTACATATTTTACAAACGTGCTTTTTAGTTGGACTCATTTAATTTTTTGGTTTTCATTATTTATGATTGGTTAATCAAAATTTAGACTTCTGTTTTTTTCCAAAAACGATACTTCTCTTTAAATTCCTGCTTTTTATTAAACTTTAACCGAAAGGCTTCAACTTCACTCCACATTTGTGCAAATACTTCATCGGGGGCTTTCTTAATCAACTTTGCATATTCATCTGCCATTATAGTATACATTTCTTTTTTGGGTGTAAGCCGTGCAAAGTTTTTTAAACGTTCGTCGTAGGTAAGTGTTTTAAATTGCATTCGGTTGAGGTCTACTAAATAAAAAGCATAAGAACCATCTCCTTTTTCTTCAATTAATGTATTACCTGGCGAGTGATCTAAGAAAAAAACGCCTTGATTGTGAAAATGAAATGTAAATTGCGTAAAGGCTCGTAGAATTTCTTCACGATTAGGATAATTAACATCATGTATTAATTCTCTGTAAGTCAAATCGTGGGGTTGCTGAACACTTACATAGTAGCTTTTGCCAATTCCTAGTAAGCTTAAATTAATTTGATAAGCAATGGGTTGTGGTGTTCCTACTTTTCTTTTTAAAAGTGAAGTTGCATACAAAAAAGAGCGCTCTGCTTTCGATTTTCTAAACCATCGATAAGCAATTTGATTGATTAAATGTGGTTTTTTAAAACACTTGATATTAACTTTTAAATTCCCTATTTGCTTTACCTTCAGTTCATTTCTAGTTCCTTTGTAGATGGTTTCCCCAACAGAATCAAAGTTTTGAATAAAAGATTTTATTTCTTTCTCTAAATGTTGAAATTGTTTGTTAATTTGAAAGTGAAAATTCATGGACGAGTTGCAATGAATACAAATATACTTTTTTTTGAAGAGTAGCCTCTAAAGTTGATTTCTATTTGCAAATTGCTATTATTTAAACAAAATTTTAGTTTGCTTTGTTTTAATATTATTTTTGATGATTCTAAACCATATAACTAGCTGAATTAACTCCATTCATGATTCAACTTTCTGCAACAATTATAACCTATAATGAAGAAGAGCATTTAGAAAAGTGCCTTCAATCTCTTCAGGGTGTTGTAGATGAAATTGTGGTGGTCGATTCATTTTCTACAGACCAAACCAAAAAAATTTGTAAAAAGTTTGATGTGCAATTTATTGAACAAGAATTTTTAGGTTACAAAGAGCAGAAAAATTTCGCTATTTCTAAAACTTCTTATGATTATATTTTATCCTTAGATGGAGATGAAGCCCTTTCTGAAGAATTACAGAAATCTATTTTAGCCCTTAAAAAAGATTGGAAACACGATGGATATTACTGCAATAGAAGAAATAATTATGCAGGCTATTGGGTAAAACATTCTAATTGGTATCCTGATAAAAAACTACGCTTGTTTAAAAAAGGAAAAGGCGAATGGAAAGGTTTGAATCCTCACGATTGCTATAAAGTCTATAACTCAAAAAGCATTGGTAAACTTAAAGGTGACATTTTACATTGGATTTATAGAGATTTTTCTGAACATGAAGAAAAAACAGCGCATTTTGCTAATATTTCAGCTAAATCGTACTTCGAATCGGGTCGGAAATCATCCTTATTTAAAATTATTTTTAGGCCTTCTTGGGCATTTATAAAAGCCTATTTGTTTCGCCTAGGATTTTTAGATGGCACTTATGGTTGGATTATTTCAAAACAAGTTTTCAGAAATACATACATAAAATACCTTGAACTTTACAAACTACAACGCAATAAGAAAACAAGTTAATTGCTTTCAAACCAAAGGATAGCTAAAAAGTCCTACACAAGTTTAATTTTTTCTTTAAACACATAGGATTACAAGCAAAATAAAGTTCAAAGACTTAACTTTGCAAAAAAAATAGAATGCGCGAAGAAATAGAAAAAACTATACAAGTTTTAAAACGCGGCGGCCTGATTTTATATCCAACTGATACACTTTGGGGAATTGGTTGTGATGCCACCAATGCAGACGCAGTAGATAAAGTCTTTGCGCTAAAACAAAGAGCCGAAAGCAAAGCATTGATTTGTTTAGTGAGCGATTTTAAAATGCTGAACCAATATGTGGAAGAAATTCCAGAAATGGCTTACGACATTTTAAAATATGCAGATAAGCCAACTACTATTGTTTATCCTGACCCTATTCGCGTTGCTACCAATATAATTAACGAAGATAACACCCTTGGTATCCGAGTTTGTAGAAATGCATTTTGCAATAAGTTATTAAAGAAATTTAGAAAACCAATTGTTTCAACTTCTGCCAATATAAGCGGGCAACCCATTCCTTTACATTTTAAAGACATAAGCAAAGAAATTAAAGAAGGCGTAGATTATATTGTAGATTTTGATCGCAATGAAAAAAGTACAAAACCATCAACCATTATTAAATTAGATTTAGATGGTAAAGTTGAAGTTATTAGAAAGTAAATTATATGCCTGAATCCAATTATAAAGAAGCCTTAACGCATCCTATTTTTGAAATTATTACTGAAGCAGCAGATGAATTGAAGACACCTGCATTTGTAATTGGTGGCTACGTAAGAGACTTTTTTTTAAAACGTGGTAACAAAACAGATATTGATATTGTGGCCGTGGGTAATGGCATTGAGTTAGCCAAATTAGTTTCATCTAAATTAAGTAACCAACCTAAAGTTCAAATTTTTAAAACTTATGGCACAGCCATGCTGAAAGCTTTTGATGCAGAAATTGAATTTGTTGGGGCCAGAAAAGAATCTTACAATGAAAATTCACGAAATCCTGAAGTTGAACAAGGAAGCTTAACCGATGACCAAAACCGAAGAGATTTTACCATTAATGCTTTAGCGCTTCAATTAAACAAAAAGCATTTTGGGGATTTATTAGATCCATTTAATGGTATTTCGCATTTAAGTGAAGAACTCATCAAAACACCCTTAGACCCAGACATTACCTATTCTGACGATCCCCTACGGATGATGCGTGCCATTCGATTTGCTAGTCAATTAAATTTTAAAATTGAAATTGCATCTCTTGATGCCATTACCAAAAATGCAGATCGCATAAAAATCGTTTCTAAGGAACGAATCATATCTGAGTTTAATAAAATTATGCTGAGCGAAGTCCCTTCTGTGGGTTTAAAATTACTACATAAAACCAAGTTACTACATAGCATTTTACCTGAGCTTATCGCTCTAAAAGGAATTGATGAAATTGATGGGCAGCGACATAAAGATAATTTTTGGCACACCCTAGAAGTGGTAGATAATATAGCACAAGAAACCAACGACTTGTGGCTACGTTGGGCGGCATTACTTCATGATGTTGGTAAAGCGCCTACTAAAAAGTTTACTAAGCGAAACGGATGGACTTTTCACGGTCATGAATTTATGGGCGCCAAAATGGTTTTTCAAATTTTTAAAAGACTAAAACTTCCACTGAATGATAAAATGAAGTTTGTTCAAAAATTAGTCTTATTAAGTTCTAGGCCTATTGCTATTGTAGATGAAGATACCACAGATTCTGCAGTGCGCAGATTAATTTTTGATGCAGGTGATTATTTAGAAGACTTAATGATACTTTGTGAAGCAGATATTACAACTAAAAATCCTAAACGCTTTAAACGTTACCATGAAAACTTCAAAAAAGTAAGAAAAAAAATTAAAGAGGTAGAAGAACGTGACCATGTTCGAAATTTCCAGCCGCCTATTTCTGGTACAGAAATCATAGAATGGTTTGATTTAAAACCAGGAAAAGAAGTTGGTGAATTAAAATCTGCTGTTAAAGAAGCTATTTTAGACGGTAAAATTCCTAACGAATATGATGCTGCCAAAGCCTTTATTTTTGAAGAAGCAGAAAGAAATAACATCGAAATAAAGACGAAAGAAGATGTATAGAAATTGGATAAAAATTTCCTTGGTTATTATTTATTTGGTCATCGTAGCAGGAGCAGTTGTTCGCATGACTGGAAGCGGAATGGGTTGTCCAGATTGGCCTAAGTGTTTTGGATATTACATACCACCCACCGAAGAAGCTGAAATTACCTGGCAAGCTAATCAAGACTACTTTAAAGGACAAATTATTGTTTACAATGAAAGTCTTAAAGTGGCCCAAAGCGATTTTACATCTTCTACTCAGTTTAATATAAACAACTGGAAAAAATACGAAAAACACTCCTATTCTACTTTTAATGCTACACATACTTGGATAGAATACATTAACCGCTTACTGGGTGCATTATCTGGTTTAGCCGTTTTAATTATGGCTTTACTTTCCATCAAAAAATGGAAAGTAAAAAAACGGATAACCCTAGTTTCATTTTTTACCTTAGGTTTATTGTTATTTCAAGCTTGGTTAGGTGCAACTGTAGTTTACTCTGAGTTACTTCCCGCACGAATTACAATGCACATGTTGGTTGCACTTATTATTACAGCTTTGCTAATATATTTATTGAGCACCACTAAAGAAAAAAACGATAATCAGCATGCTACTAAATGGTTTAGAAATTTGTTGAGTATCGGGATTATTTTATCCTTAGTTCAAGTGGCTTTAGGCACTCAGGTAAGACAAAGCGTAGACGAAATGGTAAGAACTTACGGAGCAGAAGGCAAAAGTAATTGGTTAGAAGATCCTGGCATCAAATTTTTTATTCACCGTTCGTTTTCAATATTGGTGGTTGTTATTAATTTAAGTATTTGGTACATCAACAGAAAAAGAAACCTAGGTTTTACGTGGACAAATATGCTTATCTTTTTTATTGCTTTAGAAGTGATTTCAGGAATTGCAATGTATTACTTAGATTTTCTATTTGGTATGCAAGCTTTACATTTAGTGATGGCTGCATTGTTTTTTGGTGTACAATTTTATATCTTAATGCAGGCTTACAAGGCTAATTTAAAGACTATTTAATTTTAAAAATTATCACATGAGAATATATAGAATTCGTGCAATTTTAGATGTTTTAGACGACGTATTTCGCGATATCGAAATAAAAGAAGAAGACACCTTAGAAGACTTACACAACGTAATTAATCAATCCTTTGGCTTTGATGGTTCAGAAATGGCATCCTTTTACATTTCAGATGAAGAATGGAATCAAGGTGAAGAAATTAGACTCTTTGATGTAGGTGAAGGTAACTCTAGATTAATGAGTGAAACCAAACTCAATGAAGTTTTATCTAAATCGAACACAAAGCTGATTTACGTGTACGACTTTTTAAGCATGTGGACTTTCTACGTAGAATTAGCAGATATTGCCAATCCTGTTGATACTACAGATTATCCTAATTTGCTTTTTGTACAAGGACAATTGCCCGATTCTCCACCAGACAAGCAATTTGAAGCTGAAAAACTAGACGATTATGATGAAGAGTTTGAAGACGATTTCGATAATCAGGACTTTGAAAATTTAGATGATTACGATTTTGATCAAAATTGGAATTAGCGTTTCATTTAAATGAAGACCTTATTAAATAGATGTTTTTAGGCTAGTCATATTCTACCTATTTAATAAAACATCATTATTAAAAATAGCAAGTGCAAGTTATTCACAAGTCTATTTTACATGAATTAGATTTTGCATATTTGCGAAAAATTATAAAGCAATGATCAACTTATTTTCAGCACAAATTGAAAGCCTTTCAGTTCACCGAGTAGGTAATAAAAGTAGAAATGAAAACCTTTTTATTTCTAAAGAAGCTTACCCACTTTCTGATGAGTTGAACCCACTAATAAAAGAGTACTTCTTAAAATCTTTTAGAGATAAAGAAGAAAACTATTATCAATTTGTGCATGATACTGACTTAGAGTTTCATGCTTTGTATAATTTAATAAATGAGATATTTTTAAATCCATCTCAAGCTCACGAAGTATCTAAAAAAATTACCACCTTACTCTATGAGCAATCCCTACACCAACACATAAAAGGTGGTGAAGTTTATGTAGCTTATTTCGAAAATGTAATCATAGACAATGAAAAAGTTGATGCAGTTGGTATTTTTAAATCTGAATTAAAACACGATTTCCTTCAATTTACCGAAAAAGAGAATAATTTAGATATCATTCTTCAGCAAGGGGTTTATTTAAATAAGTTAGATAAAGGTGCTTTAATCATTAATAAAGAACAAGACAAAGGCTATAAAATACTTTCGGTAGATTCTAACAAGTACGATACAAAATATTGGTTAGAAAGTTTCCTAGGTGTTGATTTCTTTCAAGATGAAAACTTTTACACAAAAAAGTATTTAAAGTTTTGTGAGAACTTTGCCAAAGACGTGGTTCTTCCAGCTGAAGATAAGCAACAAGAGGTTTTATTTATGAACAGAGCAATGAATCACTTTGCTAGCAATGATGATTTTGACGAGCAAAAATTTATTGGTGAAGTTATTGAAAATCCAGACCTTCAACCCGAATTTAAACATTACAAAGAGCAACAAGCTCCTAAATATAAAATTGAAGATTTAGCAAACTTTCCAATCTCGAACTCTGCCGTTTCGGATGCCCGTAAAAAAGTAAAAAGTGTAATTAACTTAGATACGCACGTTCAAATAAAAATGGATTTTGTGAGTGGCGAAAGTGCTGAAAAATTCATAGAAAAAGGCTGGGACGAAGAACGCCAAATGTATTACTACTTGGTCTATTTTAATAAAGAAGAGAAAAAGTAGAAGATTTTTTGATTAAGGATTTTTCTGATTTACGTTTTCTGATTTGAGATTAGGGATTTACGATTTTTAATTTATGAATTAAAAACTATTGCTTTATAATCTGAAAATTTGTGGATTGGTTTTGAGTTTCTATTTTGGCAAAATAGGTAGAAGATGGTAATTGATATAAGTCAAGGTTAACTTCATTATTATTAAATTTCTTTTCAATTAAGAGCTGACCTGAAAGATTAAAAATTTGGACTTGTTTAATGGGTTCAGTATTAATTATATATAAATTATTCTTTACCGGATTGGGATAATACTGCAAGGCATCAAATGTGTTTTCTTCAATACTTAGTGTTATAAAAACAGTAATAGCAAAAGGTTCGCTTCTACAAAAGCCATCATCATTAACAGCGTAATAAACTGTTTCGTCTTCGAGTTCTGTAATGGTTGGAAGTTCATTTATATTGGCTAAAGCATCATCTAAGTTTGCATACCACAGTATAGTAGAAGGGTTGATGCTAATATCGGCTAAAGTGCTTCCCGAAGCAAGTGTTTGTTGAACTTCTGCTATTGGATTTTCAACTGAATTGACATTAATAGTTAAGTTTGTTTCTAAAGCACATTCACCTTCATTTGGAGTAAAAGTATAGGTAGTTGTTTCGTTAGAATTAAACTCTGGTGACCATGAACCTGTTATTCCTTCATCAGATGAAGATGGCAAAGGTGAAGTCTCTTCGTTTTCACAAATTACATTATTAATTGTGAAATTGGGAATTGTGCTTAGCATATCATGACCCGAAAATCCCCAACCCTTATTAATCACAAGATTTTCAATTGCATCTTCTGCTTCAGGACCATATTCTAAGAAAGTAGCACCTAATATTTTGTTATTTGGAGTATTGGGATTATTGTTCCACCCAATTAAAGTCTGGCTATAATTTTCACAATCTAAACCCGAACGATCTAACATTCCAAATAAATCTACATCATCGTTTAAATTCCAATTGCCTAAGTGATAATTAAAGCTTTCTGCTTTAAAAAACATATCAGACATATCAACAATATTAGATGTATTCCAATTTTGAATTGAAGAACTTCCACCATTATTAAAGTTACTATTTAAGGGTAAATTAGAAGTAATTGGCATGTAAAACATTCGGGCGGTACTAGATACATTAGTCATATCCCAATTACCTATATTTTGGTTGAAAGCAGGAGCTTCTCTAAACATATCAGACATATCGGATACATTGGAAGTGTTCCAGCTGCCCAGGTCTTGATTAAAAAAGATGGCTCCTCTAAACATACCAGACATGTTTGTAACATTTGAAGTATCCCAATTACCAATGTTTTTATTAAATTGATATGAAAAAGAGCTATTTATATTTCCAAAAAACATTTCAGACATATCAGTAACGCTTTCTGTATTCCAATTACTAATGTTTCTATTAAAACTTTGAGCTTCTTTAAACATCTTATGCATTGAAACTACACTAGAAGTATCCCAATTACCTATATTTTGGTTGAAAAATCTTGCATCTTCAAACATACTTGACATATCGGTTACATTAGAAACATCCCATTGACTTAGGGCTTGGTTAAAGGCTTGGCAACCTTGAAACATCCGAGACATATTTGTAACGTTAGATACATCCCAAAAATTAATATTAAAAGGTGAGTTTAACGTCTGACAACCAGCAAACATTGCGCTCATACTTTCAACATTAGAAAGGTCTGGAACATCAGTTGCACTTATTTGTAATAACGGACTATTAAAAAAAGCATCTTCAAAGCTTTCCCATTCAACTGCACCCCATTGATTTACGTCTTCTATCCTATATGCAAATGGACTTAAGACTGTTTTAAATCCCTTTAAATTCTCAGGTTGCATGCTTAATTGAATAGTTGCATTGGCTGGTAATCCGGAAATTGTAACGATTGGTCCGTTAGATGATCCAGAACCTGAAACAGATGTTTCAGAAGAAATAGTCTCCCATGCATAGTCAACACTGGCAGTTGTAGAAATTTCAAAACTTATAGAAGTAGTATTATTAATTGTAGCCCAAGTAGTAATAAATTCCTGAGCATTTATATAATTACAAAAAAAAGAAAATATCAGAGTGAAAATTAAATAATTCTTCATAAGTCATAAAATATTAAGTAATAAATTTACGATTTATAATTTTATTACTTGAGAAAATTCAATCAAAAAGCTTTTTTTACTAATCCTCTATGAATTAGATTTTATTTGATTAAATAAAATTAAACTGTAGGCTTCCCTAAAAATGTAGAATTAAGCAAAACTATTTAATTTGCTGAATCTCAAAAGAAGAATTCCTAAAACTTACATGATCTCCACTTACTTTGCCCAGTAATTCCTGTGCAACGGGCGTTTGTTTAGATATGGCATAAAATGAAAAATCTCCCAATTGAATTTCACCTAAACTTACCGATATAAAATAATTGAATTGACTGGTTTGTACTAAGCTTCCCAATTGAATTCGTTCGTGGTTTTGCTCTGTAGAAATTAATTTTATAAGAGCTTGTAATTGCTCTAATTCTTGAAGTTGCCTTCCAAATTTTTCACGTTCAATTTGTAACATTGCTCGTCCAACTTCATACTTATCGCCTGCACTGCTTTTAGTTTCGTTGCTCAAGTCATGTAGAATCTGATTCAATTCTTTTTGACAGATTTTTATTTTGTATTCCACTTTTTCTAGACAAGCTAGCTTAGCTTCTATTTTGGTAGTAAGGTTTAGATGCATTTGTTTTTACTGAAGTTTTTGTTTACGCAAAGAAGATAAAGCAAAGAAACAAAAATATTCTCTGCGAAACGCTTTGCGGTCTTTGCATGAAAAATTGACGAGTAATTACAATTGGTAAAGATATTTATATACTTTATAAATTTTTGGTTTTGGTCTTCTTCCTTAAGGACAAATTCAACAAAAAACTTGACTTTGTTTAGCATGGATGATACCATGACGTTTAGCTAATTAAATCTTGCCGATTACTGATAATAATTTTACAAAGAGACTTTTTTGATTTCTCTACTGTTCATCAATTTCAAAAGCCATTTATAATTATAAATTATCATTCTAATAAATCAGCTAAATCTTTTCCGATTTGGCTTCCAATAGCAACACCCATTCCACCTAATCGTACAGCACAGTAAACTCGATTAGAAATCGGTTTTACAATAGGTTTTTTCTGTTGGCCAACCCCTAGAATTCCACTCCAACGTTGTTCAATTTCATAGTGTTGATTTGGTAGAATTACTTCACTTAAAAGCCTTTCTAATGCACTTTGTATGGTATTTGTTGTTGCAAAATTAGAAGTGGTCTCTGTTTCATGATCTAAATTCCTACCACCACCCAATAAGATGCGTTGATTAATATTCCTAAAATAAAAATACCCTTCATCTAAATGAAAAGTACCTTTAAGCCTTAAGTTTTTTATTGGTTTGGTAACTAAAACTTGATTACGTACCGGCGTAACATCAAGGTCAAGCAAATTATTCGCAAAAGCATTATTAGCAATAAAAAGACGAGAAGCTTTAAAGTTAAAATCAGCTAATTGAATTTCCACTTGTTGATGCAATTCAGTAAAGGATTTTACTTCAATAGCGTTGAGAATTAGGACTCCTAGACAATGTGCTTTCTTCAATAAAGCCTGCATCATTTTACCAGTGTCAATTTGCCCTTCGAATGCATTATAAATTTGCTTTGGAAGTGTATTTTCAAAATGAAAATAATCTGGTTTCAAATGAAAAACATCAGCATTAAAAATAGGCTGCAATAATTGATTTAAGTATGGAATTTGAGCTTCACATTTTTCAAATAAGGCTACATCTTTATCTTGAAAAACTTCGTAACCGGCTAATGGCTGATAATCTATTTGTTTTTCACCTAGATTTTCTTTTAGTAGATGTAAACCTTCTAAACGCTGCTTCACCAAATTGATGACTTCTTGTTCGGTATGATTTTCTAAATCTGAAAGCAATTCGCTCACGCTACCAAAACAAGCAAAACCAGCATTTTTAGTGCTTGCTCCTTGCGGTAAAATTCCTTTTTCTAAAACTAGCACTTTTGCATCAGGGTATTTTGTTTTTAATTGTATGGCACAAGACAAACCGACAATGCCACTACCCACTATGCAAAAATCTACATGACTAAACCACGATTTTTGTTCCCAAAATGATAAATCCAAACCAACTTATTTTCAAACAAAGATAAGCCTGTTAAATCCAATTTAAAGAAAAGTATAAACGAGTATGTAATTTTATAGAAGAAAAATGTATTCTGTATTAAATAAGATTGTGTTTTTTAGCTTCTTCAACAGCTTCTAATTTATTATGCACATGAAGTTTTTTGTAAATATTTTCGATGTGTTTCCTTACTGTAGAAGGTGAAATAAATAAATTATCGGCAATTTTGGTATAACTCAAACCCTTTCCTAGTTGTTCTAAAACATCTATTTCTCTTGAAGTTAATGAAACTTCTTTTGCATTTTTATTACTTGGTAATGTATCTGGATTTCTGAGTAATTTTAGGGCTTTCATGGCGATAGACGGGTTCATTGCTGCGCCACCATTTAGCGTATCGATAATACCTTTGTATAACAAATCAGGAATAACGTCTTTTAGCAAATAACCATCTGCCCCGGCTTTTATAGCATTGAAAATATGATCATTATTATCGAAAACAGTAAGCATAACTATCTTGATTTGCGGATATTTCTTTTTAACTAAAGCAGTAGTTTCCACACCATTTAAACCTGGCATTTCAATATCCATTAAGATTAAATCGTAGTGACAGTCTTTTTCTAGACTTTCTAGTAATTCATGACCACTTTGATGAGATGTTTTAATTTTCAAATCTTCAAACAAGGATAATTTTTCTATTACACTTTTGAGCATAAAAGAATTATCATCTACCAAGCCAATTTTATAAAATGTTTTCATGTTATGCTTTTAATTTGTGTTTAAATTCTTTCCGTTTTTCCAAATTCGCAATACTTTATTAGCAATTGCAGGAAGTATTCATCTACTTATAGTCATCATAGCATCATTTAGTATTCAACAGTCTTAGGTTCAATTATTGTGCTAAATCATCATCATCTATTTCTAAAAGTAGTATAAAAATATTAATTATATTACATTCCTTAGTTATTGCATTTAAAGAGTGAAATAGTTTAAAACCAAACTTCATTCACTTGAACAACTGAGCTAAGTTTTAATATTAATTTTTGGAATAAAAGCCGAAGTTGCATCAAAATACAACTCCGACTTCAGGATTGGTAGTTAACTCTGACAATATAATTTCATAAGTTTTGTATTTAAAATGACTTAACTTAAGAAATACTAATACTTACTTTTTTCAGCCTATTACAAAAGTCTTTATAATTATGCATAGCAAAAAAGCAAAAATTGGATTGAAGATTTTCAAATGATTGAAAATTAAAATGAAGTATAATCCATATTAAATGAGCCATTTGTAACTTCAATAAAAGTATTATTTGTTGAGCTTTGACCGGTAAATTCAAAAGTACCTTGTACGTTTTGACCATCATCACTACTTACACTAATACTTCCGCTAACCGTTTCATCAAAAGGGGCTTGCCAAGTTTGACTATCGGCCGGGCTATTTACATTAACTTCAATATAAGAAGCAGTAACCCCAATAAAGTTATCTCCACCAATCTCGTAAGTTCCAACACCTTCGTAGCCTTGTATAAGTAGATTTATGGTTTTACCTTCATTTGTATTTCCTAATAGGGTAAACGTTGAACCTCCTCCAGCACTAACTTTATTTGCACTCGATAACATTTCACTAGATTGGTAATTAGCACCGTCTATAGTTGCTTTCATTGTTCCAGCTGCAGCTGCTCCACCTGAGCCACCATCATCATCACTGCTACATGATGTTAAACTGAATACTACACTTAACAGAATTAAACTTGTTTTTAGTAACTGATTTTTCATAATAAAAAATTTAAGAATTAATAATTAGATATGTTTTGATTTATCAACAAGACAAATATTAAGTTAATTCCTTATTACATCAATAGGGCAATTGTCGTATATTAAGGGTAAATATGTCTCTACAAACAAAAAACCCAGCGTAAAAGCTGGGTATAAATAACAAATAATGAAGCTTTTAGAAATTAAGTTCTAAACCAAAGGTAAGTAGGTCAAAACTAATGCCTGAAACCGCCACACTTCTATAACTTAATACTCCAGACATAGTCTCAGAAAATGAGTATTGAGCTTTTGGAGCGTAGTAAAAAGCGCTATCTGTACCAGAAGGCGCAACACCAATAGCATAACCTACATCTGCTCCCACAATAATACTTTCAGATAATGAGTAACGTGCAGCTGTAGCAATTGGAATGTAGCCAACATTATCTACATCAAAAGAGCCACCAACCGAATCAAAACTGTCACCTAACGCATAAACCAATCCTGTAGTTCCACCTACATTAAGACCTTCTGAAACTTCCCAGATATAATTAGCATCTAGTGCTAAACCAAAAGTGTAAAAATCTCCTGTATCTCCCATGGGCAGACCAGCGCTAATTCCAACGTTAAAATTTTGTGCATTTAAAGTATAACTTGCACAGATAACAACTAATAAAGTAAAAAACTTTTTCATAATTAAATAAATTAAGGTTAATAAGTAATTGTTTTAAATTGACATTTTGCCAAGTCAAATATTGTGTGAATACATTATCTAATCAATACGACAATTGCCTTATATTTTAATAAGCATTAAGTTGAAGCTTCTTTTTCAATTTTAATTCGATAGAATAATTCTGTTTTCTGTATTTTCAACATCAAATTCATTGAGATGAAAATTCTTCATACCGCCGATTGGCATATTGGAAAAAAATTACACAAACAAGACTTAAGTGCAGATTTTGAGCTATTTATAGACTGGCTTTGTAAAGAAGTAAAAACACAAGAAGTAGATATATTACTTATTTCTGGAGATGTTTTTGATTTGGCCAATCCTTCAAATGAAGCAAAAAGTTTGTATTATAAGGCACTGCTTCAATTAAGAAATTTAGGTTTACAAATTATCATCACAGGTGGCAATCACGATTCGCCTTCTCTACTAAACGCTCCAAAATCTATTTTAAATGAATTGAATATAAATGTAGTTGGTAGCTTACCCGCAAATTTTGAAGATGTTCTTATTCCTATAACTTCAAAAAATGGAAAAATTGAATTAGTTGTTGCGGCCATTCCATTTCTAAGAAATAAGGACATACAAAGTACCGAAGTAGCAAAAACCTATGAAGATAGATTACAAAATTTAAAAGAAGCTATACATGCTTATTATCATCAAGCTGCAGAATTAGCATCCCAAAAATATCCAAATTTACCCTGTCTTGCTATGGGACATTTGTTTACGCATGGTGTAAGTACATCAGAAAGTGAGCGAGATATTCAAATTGGTAATCAAGCGGGTGTAGAAGCATCTCAATTTAATACCTATTTTAAATATGTAGCTTTAGGTCATATACACAAGCCACAACAAGTAAAGGCAGAAATTCCTATATTTTATAGTGGGTCTCCAATTCAACTTTCATTTAGCGAACGTAAAGACGAAAAAAGAGTTTTGCTTATTGATACAAAATTAGGCTACCAACCTATTTCTATAAAGGTGCCAAGTTTCAGGAAACTAATAAAAGTTAAAGGCAATTTAGCGAAAATTGAAATGAAATTAGGCGAATTAAATGCTCATGAAAACCTAACGCACTTTATTGAAATTGAATTGATGGAAGAAAAGTACAATCCTGAGATTATTTTTCAACTGAATAATTTAATTGAAAACTTTAATACAGCAGGCTACAGCATTGTAAAACACCGAATTTACTTTGAAGAAAAGCAAAAATCATTAAGCGAAGTAGCTAGCCCACAACAAAACCTGGATGAAATGAAAGCTAGAGATGTTTTTGAAAAACGAATAGCAGAAACTGAATTAGACGAAGAAACCCAAAAAAACTTGATGTCTAATTTTGAAATCTTACTTCAAGAAGTTGAAGAAAATAATTAGGTATGAAAATTTTACAAATTAGATTTAAAAATATCAACTCACTAAAAGGTGAACATTTTATAGACTTTGAAGCAGAGCCTTTAAAATCGAATGCCTTATTTGCTATTACTGGACCAACTGGTAGTGGTAAAAGCACTTTATTAGATGTAATTTGCTTGGCCCTATTCAATCAAATACCTAGAATGAATAAAGTTTCTAAATCTGAATTAAGCAAAACAGGTGCAGTAATAACAAGACATCAAAAAGAAGCGTTTGCTGAAGTGGTGTATCGCTCTGCTGCAGGTAAGTTTTCTTCGCATTGGGACATTCAGTACAATAGGAATCATAATTTGAACGATTACGAAATGCAAATTAAAGATTTGATTTCGGGTGAAGAATTAGACCTTAAAAAATCTGAAGTTCCAGCTAAAAACGAAGCTTTAATTGGTTTAAATTATAAACAATTTATAAAATCAATTTTATTAGCTCAAGGAGAGTTTGCTAAATTTTTACAAGCCAAAGACAGCGATAGAAAACAAATTTTAGAGCAAATTACTGGAACAGATATTTACCGTAAAATAGGCATGCGTGCTTGGGAAAAAGCAAAAAACATCACTAATGAGATTGCTTTAAATAAACAACGTAAAGAAGATATTGAAGCTAAACAATGG
>CBFIGU010000039.1:0-20853 GCA_965662165.1 Psychroflexus sp. | reverse complement strand
GTAGGTTTGCGTATTGATAAGTGCTATGATATGTTCGGTTAAGGGCTGTAAAGGCTCTTTAATCTCAAACCTATTTGATTTAGGGAAGTAATAGAACGATAAGGGTTTTCGGTTAGTCATTATGTTATCTATAATAGCATCGACCATTGGATTGTGCTCTTGAGCTAAAGTCAGTTTAAGTCTCGGGTCTGCTTTAATTTGATGTAAGCCTTCCAATCGCTTTGCATCTGTTGCATTGCCTTTGCGCTTTTCTTCATTAATTGCCCAATCCAACTTTTTATCAAAATGGCCTTCTTCTATTGGTGCTTGCCATATAGCTTGAGCTAACTGGGCGAGTTGTTGTGTTGGTACTCCAACTTGACTTAACTCATGTATTAAACATAGCCATACGGCTTGTGGGATATTCATCCTAGCGTGCTTACCTTTTTTAAAAAAAGGGAGAATGGCATTTTGTTTCCAATAGGTCACCATCCGGTTACTTATATCAAAATGCTTAGGGAGCACATATTTTTGCTCTAATAAGTTGTTTTTATGTTGTTCGTTTTTAGTCAATTTTATCAAAGTTTACATCAAGGTTATTACATAATGGTCTTTGGTTTTTATATCTATTAATAGTTTAGTTCCTTCTTCAATTTTATTTTTTAATAAATGAGAAATTAATGCCATTCTACTTTTTTGGTCTTGTGTGATTATGATTGGGTTTATCTCTTTATTTCTATAAACGATTTCAACACGCTTAATTTTTTTAAATAGAATTATATCCCGAATTTGATTTTCAACACTAGTCAAATAAGAAATATAATCATTCTTTGTATTTTCAAAATTAACACTCATCGCATTCAATAATATAGGTTGAATTGAAATACTGAACATGGTCTGTTGTAAAAATTTACTCCCCAACTCTATGACAAGATCATCACTGCCAAGGTGTATCCAATGATCATTTGAGTTTGGAGCATAAAGAAAAGCATGGGGTAAGCATTCTCTAAAAACTGCAGATTTTACCATATCATTAAAAGGGTTTATTACTATTCGAAAATAATACTCCATCAATAATTCATCTTTTAGATTTGATTTTAGAAGTTCAATCTTACTTTTATCTAAATTATCTGGATTTTTATGAATGTGATTTTTAATTACCTTGTCTGCATAGTGGTTTTCTCTTGGTTTTTGCCAAACATCTTCCGTTAACTTTTGAAGTGAAGGAATTGGAACTCTATACTTGAGTAGCTCCTTTATGATGCCCACCCATACAACCTGACCTAAATTTAAGCGAATCCATTTGGCTCCGGATTTATTATTTGAAGAATCAGTATCTGAATTCTGCATTTGAATAAAAGGCACTAACTTATTTTCAATCCAATAATTGATCTGTCTAGAGCTTATTCCTATAACGCTTGGAGTTGTATCACTTATTCTAAATACTTCATATCCTAAGTCACTTGTAAATTTTGACATATTCAATTTTATTTTAGGTGTAAATATACAAATAATATTTATATGTACTATGATATAATAAATATAATACACATATGTGTTATTAATTAATTTCTCTTATATTTGTTTTAAATTAAAAGCAAAGTATTATGATTTGTAAAAATCCAGAATGTAATAAAGAAATTGAAATCTTTAAAAGCGCTAAGCGTTTATATTGTGACGATAGATGTAAAAACAGAGCTTCTTTTTTAAGAAGAAAAAGAGATTGGAAGGTAGTTAATGATACCAATAAAATTTTAAGCAAAAACTATCGAATCATAAAAGATTTAAAGTCTCAAGAGCTTGGAGCTATAAAAAAACAGACCCTTGTAAGTCATGGATTTAATTTTAATTATCTCTTAAAAGATAAAATAATTAAAAGCAAAGGGCGGGACATTCATTTTTCAAGCCTGTACGATATATACTTTACAATAAATGATGATAATGAGTTAGTATTTTACACTAAAAAATAAATTAAATATTATGGATGAAATGAATTTTTTAAGGCCGTCTATAGAACAGGCAAATCAAAACTTTAGACCACAGTATTTTGAAACAAACGAATCCTTAGTATTTTCAAGAAAGGATCAAATTACTATCTACAGTGTGCTTTTAATATCTATAGTCATAATTGGAGTTGCTCTTTACAAAAAACAACAAAAGGAATCTAATACAACAGACTAAAATTACACTTCCACTCCTTCAAAAATCTTAAGCCTACTTTCTTAGCTTATAGATAAGTTATAAATAGTGCTATGTTAACTTCTTGCCCAAAATATTTAGCAAAACACTCCCATGTATTAGATTTAAAATAAAAGATGATTAGCTTTCTTATTACTCCATCAAAATTATCATCTTAAATGCTTCAGTACAAACTTTTATACTCCCTTGTATCTACTATTCAAATACTAAATTATTTACCCTAAAACCTGAACTATTAATTAAAGTTCAGAGTAGGTGTTATTTCACATGTTATAGCTATCTTCAGCTTAATACTAATAAATGCTTGGCTGTATTTTTTTAAAAGCCCAAATGCAAAAACCATTATAAATAGTTGCTTATCTACTTTGTTATTTAGTGATCAGATTAAACTTTTTTTCTTGAACAAATTATTTCCTAAAATAATAATTATTTTAGGAAATAATTTTGCGAAAACAATCTAAATTCTAGGGGTTAAAAAAAATTACAATGGGAAACAAGGTTAAAATCGCTGAAACCATTGTAAAACCGATTATAACATGGTTTAATATGGTTTATCATACACCAAAATCAATGGATTTTCATTTAAAATACAATGCTTTTATTCTGCTGAAGGGTGTTACAAATTATGATTTAATTAATGCGTTTTATCTTTTGAGTTATGAATAAAGGGCTTTTTTATAAACTGCGGTTATGTCGCATCTAATGTAATGAAAAATCAAATTTTTTATATTTACAACAAAAAAGATGTTCAAAGGTCACTGTTTTCCTAAAGTAATCATATTACAAGCTGTTTACTTCAAATTAAGGTTTAGTCTTAGCTATAGAGATGTAGAAGAACTTTTATCTATCAGAGGAGTCAAAGTGGATCATACTACTATTCAACGTTGGGTATTCAAATTCACACCCCTTGTAGAACATCAATTCAGAAAGAGAAAAAAATTAGTTGGAAAAAGGTGGAGACTAGATGAAACCTATATTAAGGTAAAGGGTGAGTGGAGATATTTATACAGAGCAGTTGATAAAGAAGGGAATACTGTAGACTTTTTGTTAACTAAAAGAAGACAACGTATATCTGCACAGAAATTTTTAATCAAAGCCATAGAGAATAATGTTAATCCAGAACTTATAAACATCGATAAGAGTGGGGCGAATAAAGCTGCGATAAAACTATACAATCGAAGAAACTATTCAAACATAAAAATAAAGCAATGCAAATACCTCAATAATATTGTAGAACAAGACCATCGAATGATAAAGTGGCGTGTTATGCTAGGTCTAGGTTTTAAAGAATTTGAATCAGCAAAGAGAACCATATCAGGAATAGAAGTAGTTAGTATGATAAAGAAAAATCAACTGGTAAACCCTGAAAGTTCAACCTACAAATCATTTATATCATTAGCTTCTTAAAAAATTAAATTAGTTTAAAACTTGATGCTTAATTTTAGCAGATGCGACAGAATCCTTTGTCGTCTGTCTGGCTTTCCCGTTGTCTTTGCAGTTCTTTTTGGTCCTGGTTTAATTCCCATAATTAGATTTATTTAGTTAATTGACTTTTATCTTTTTATGATAAACTTATGAATAACCACTAGAGCTGCTTAAATTACAATAATTTTAAAATTGTTGGTCTTGGTTAGCAACTATATGCTGACTGTTACAATTCCCAAAACAATTGAGTACTCTAACGGAATGAAATTATTGGATATGATGCCTACAGGATATGATTTGTATTATGTAAGTGAATTATTCAGTTTGCATGGCTCTTTTGAATTGCAGCTATTTATAGTTTTAGTACATCTTTAAATTTCAATGTTTCCATTTTAGTTGAATTAATGTAAGCTTCTCTAAAGTAAAACAGTTTGTTATTCTATTTTAGAAACAAATTTATTTCGATAGAAATTTCAAGAAAAATATAAATCCATATTATTTAAAATACATAACGGTACTTTAAGGTATAGTATTGTTTTTATCTAATTCAATTAAATATTCTACTAAGTTTTGCTTGCGTTCTAGTTTCAATTTTTTCCGAAGTCGATATCTTGCTAATTCAACACCTCGATGTGTTATATTTAAAAGTTTTGCAATTTCTTTAGAGCTCATATTCATTCTAAGGAATGCAGCAAGCTTAATTTCTCTAGGAGATAGTTTAATGTTCATACTCGATAGTTTTTCAAGATAGTTGCCATGTACTTGATCAAAATGATAGGCAAACTTAGCCCAGTAATCTTCGTCTGAAAGCTCCTTATCAATTGAACTTATGATACGCTTAAGTTCTTGTACCGAGCCGCCTTTATCAATACTGGTAATTATTTTGGCTTGTATACCTTGTATAAATTCTTTATTTTTTATTAGTTGCATAGTTGTAGAAGTAAGCTGATCGTTTTTAAGATTTAGCTCAGTTTGTAATTTTTCGTTGTATAATTTATCAATTTCTTCATTTTTAACCCTAATTTCCTTTTCCTTTTCTTTTTTTATTAAAGAGTTTTCTACTTTATATTTCTTTCGCTGCAAAACAGGAATTAATATTATGAATACCAAAAATAAGGTAAAGTAGCCCGTTTTAGCATACCAATTTGCATACCAAGGAGTTGATACCTGAAAAGGAAAACTTGAAACCTTACTTTCTAGGTCATAAATATTTTTTGCCTTTACTTCAAATGTATAATCACCATAAGGTAAGTGATCATAACTTTTTTCGTTTGTGTCAGTCCATTTAGACCATTTTTCATCTAAAGGTTTCAATCTGTAACTATACTTTAAGTCTTCAAATCCATCATAAAATGGAGATGCAAATTCTATTTTTACGGATTGTTTATTATTTATTTTTAGTTTTTCTTTATTTATAGGTATAGCGATTAATAAAGAATCTTCGGCTTTTGAAACTTTTACTGATCTAATTATTGTTGAAAATTTTTTTTCAATATGGTGATTTTTCTGAGGGTCATACTTAATAAATCCATCTTTAGCAGTAATAAAGACACTGTTGTTATTTACAACAGAAATATCTTGCAAATCATCGCTTATATACTTGTTAATATGTTTGAAAATTTTTGTTTTCTTATCAAATTCACCATATTTTTTTTGATTTAAAACACCAAAATTTTGGTTTTGTATGTAATATACCGAGTTGTTTATGCCGGATACTAATTCACTAACATGCTCTTTACCTAGATAATTATCAAAAAACTGATTTGAAGAAAAATTTAAAGAATCCTTATTGAAGTTGAAAATTCCACTTTTCGATGTAAAAACCATTTTGCCATTTAAGTTGTAAGAAGTAATAAGAATATTGGATGGAAATCCATGTCGATCATCAAAATGTTCAATTTTGTTTTTATACTTCATGTTTTTATCAAATTTTATTCTGTAAACACCTCTATAGCCATGAGACATCCAAAGTGTTGTGTCATTTTCAAAAACCAAAATCCTTGAAGATTCGCTTAAGTCTGGTAAATCTTTAGTGTTTACCCATGAGTTGTTTTTTTTCTCAAAATACTTAATTCCTTTGTAATCGCCACCTAAAACAACATTTGGTTTACTTGTTTTTATTAAATTCCAAGTCCCTATATCATGTATTTTTTTTAATTCATGACCATCAATTTTAAATGCTCCTTCATGGTGATTTAAGAAAAGTTCTTTTTCAATTTGAGATATCTTATATACTTGTCCTTCAGAATTAGGAAATAGGCTAAAGTGATCTTCATTTAAAAATAAATCTGCTGTATTTGCTACAAAAAGTCCATTATTAGTTCCTAGATAAAGAGAATTATCAAAGAAATGAGCATCATAACCTGTGCCTTCTACGCCTAACTCTTCATTGATTAAGGAAAAAGGTAAACTTAGCTTTATATAATCTATACCATTATTTAGAGCTACCCATAGGTTATTAAAATTGTCTTCATAAATAGATTTTACAGTTCTATCGGATATTCCTTTATTCTTTGTTAGATGAAGTTTTTTAGAAAAATCTGAGTTAAATATTAAAAGACCATTGTTTTGTGTGCCTAATGCATAATCTCCATTTTCTAGTTGTATAGCTTCGTTCACGGTATCCGATTGTAAAAGATCTATTTTAAATTGCAAATTAGAATCTTTGAACTCAAATACTTTTCCTTTTTCACTAAGAAAATAATAACCTTGTTTATTGGGGAGAATAGCTATTAAACGCTCAATATTGTTTGTTTGAGGTAAGGCTATAAAATCTCCATCTTTATATTCAAAAATACCTTCGTTATAAAATTGACAAAATACGCGGTCTTTTACTAAAAAAGAACTTATTAAAAAACCAGGTGAATCTATTTTTTTTATTTGATTATTCGAGTAAGAAAGAAGTTTATCCTCTACATTAAAAAATATTTCATCGTCAAGTTCAAATATTTTCCAAACTTCAGAAAATTCTACATTTGAAGCATCTAACTCCTTCCGTAAAGATTTAAATTGAAGGCCCTTGCCAGTTTCCCAGAAATAGCCTATCTGATTTTGTCCTCCAACAAAAATAGTACCTTTACTATCTATCATTACAGTTCTTATTTTTGTAGCATCTGCAATATTGTATTTTTTCCACTTATTACCATCAAACTCTAATAATCCAAAATTATTCGCCACGTATAATAATCCATTTTCAGATTGATCAAATTTCCAATTTTGTATACTTCCTTGGTAATTTTCCGAAGAAAAATGTACTCTTAATGGAACACCGAATTTAGTATTTGAATTTGATTGAGAACTTACATCAAAAAACATTAAGATGAACATTGAAATAAACCAATTTGGATTCATGAGGTGTAATTATATTCTTCGAATGTATTAAATAAATTTACTAAAACCTTAAAAAATAGGGTGTGAATAAATATTTGAAAGTTTTTGATGAGTTTTAATTAACATTTATTTGAGTTTTTGATGTAGTGGCTTTTTTCTTATCAAGTGTTATTAAGCATAGTTTTGTAACAGAAATAAATTTATGATGCATTTACTACAGCGTTGTAGTTTTTATTTTAAATAATAACTTTAATAAACAAATTTGAATACCATGAAAACAATTACTTTTTTATTTCTATGTCTATTAACTGTAATGATAGGAAACAGTCAAAATTTAATTACAAATGGAGGTTTCGATGATGCTACTGGATGGACGGTTGTAAATCAATACGGAGCAGATAGTACAAACGGTGAGGTATCTTTTAATGACGGTGTTGTCAACATTGGAAAGATTGACCCTGCAGACGGTGGGTGGATACATATGGGATTTTACACGAGTGTAGATTTATCATCTGGCTGGTATCAATTCGATATGGAAATGGATTTTGAGAATATCAATGAAATTTGGGGAGAAGTTTATATAGGTTCTGCTGAGCCAGTTCAAAACCAAGAATATTTTGGTGACCAACAAGTACTAAAAGCTTATAATGCTTGGGATTGTACTCAAACTTACACAGGTCAAGCTGTAGCATCAGGTTGTGACGAATCTAATCCAGGATTATTTCAAATCACTAATGATGGTACCTATTACCTTCTTTTTAGATCGGGAGGAAATAATTTTGGTACTGACGGAGTAATCTTAGATAATTTTTCTCTTTTAAGTACCACGCCTCCAGACCTAGATACACTAACTGAATTCGATTTTGATTTTGAAACTCCAACTTCAATAACTTCAGAAAATTTAATATTTAATGAGGATGCTGTAAATACTGTAACCGATGGTATCAATTCCAGTATAAATGTAGCTGAACTTGAAGGAGTTAATAACGATTGGTTTTCTCAAATTAAAGTTGAAAATAGCGATGGTATAGATTTATCAACTGCCGATAGGGGATTCTCAATAAAAGTAAAAGGGCCAAGAACATCTACATTAACTATAAAAGTTGAATCTGGTGGACCAGAACATGCTGTAACTGCAGAATATACAACGCCAAATCAATGGCAGGAACTTATATTCGATTTTACAAGTTTTACATCAACTACCAATACAAAAGTTGCTCTATTTTTTGATATTCAAACAAATTTTGATGAAACTGAAGACCCTATCCTTAATATTTTTCAAATTGATGATTATGTTTTTGGTGAGTATGCAACATTAAGTTCAAATAATTTTGAAATTGCTGATTTAAAAATTTACCCGAATCCAACTTCACATCTTTGGAATATTTCAACAAATAACGAACAAATAACACTAATTGAAGTTTTCGAAATTACTGGTAGGAAAGTATATTCTAAAAAATCACTTTCACCTAACATTCAAATTGATTCATCTAATTTTAATGCAGGAGTTTACATTTTAAAGTTAAATACAGAAAGAGGTTTTACGTCTAGAAAAATAATCAAAAAATAAAAAATATACGCATCATTTAACTTGACATAAAATCAATAATCACAAATTAATCAATAAAGAATGATAAAATATTGTATAGATTACATTAAAAAACAAAAAAGTTTATGTTTTTTTACAACATTATTCTTTTTAAGTTTAAGTGCCGCAATGGCACAGGTTTCTGTTTCTGGTAAAGTAGTAAATAAAGAAAATATACCCATTCCTGGTGTTAATGTTTTAATTAAAGATACAACAAAGGGAACTGAAACAGACTATGACGGTTTTTTTAATATTGAAGCAGAAATAGGAAGCGTGTTGGTATTTAAATACCTGGGTTTGAAAACTCAAGAAGTTACAATTACCCAAGAACAAAAAGAGTTAACTATAACATTATTAGATAATGTAGATGCTTTAGATGAAGTTGTAGTGGTAGGCTATGGTAAAAAATCTAAAACAAAATTAATATCTTCTGTATCTACAATTGATGATAAGACCTTAAAGAAATTACCAGTTCCTCAAGTGAGTAATGCTCTAGAAGGCCTGGCTTCTGGTTTGTTTGTTAGACAAACATCTGGTGAGCCTGGTTTTAGCGCTTCATCATTCGAGATTAGAAATTTCGGAAATGCTTTAGTTATTGTAGATGGTGCTCCTGGCGATTTAAATCAATTAGACCCAAATGAAATCGAAGATATTTCTGTTTTGAAAGATGCTGCTGCTGCTTCTGTTTACGGGGTACAAGGTGGAAATGGTGTAGTTTTAATTACTACAAGAAAAGGAGATGTTGGGAAACCCAAATTTACTTACAGTAATCAATTTACATATTCAACTTTTACTTCTTATCCTGATTTTTTTACATCAGCACAATACGCAGAAGTATTAAATGAAGGTTTAAGGAATGCAAATCAAAATCCTTTTTATACAGAAACTGAAATCGATTTATTTAGATCTGGTGAAGATCCAATTAATTATCCCAATACAGATTGGAAAGACCTAGTATTAGAAGATTGGGGTTTTCAACAAAGACACAATATTAATTTATCTGGTGGTACACAAAACGTAAAATATTTTGTGTCTGGAGGCTATCTAGAACAAGGTTCAAATTATAGTGCTGATGTACTAAATTTCCAACAATTTAATTTAAGAGGAAACCTTAATGCAGACGTAACAGACAACTTAAACCTTACTCTTAATCTTGCTGCAAGAAGAGGAGAGCGAGAAGCTCCAGCTTATTCCGCATTTGATATATTTAGAGAGTTAAGTCGTGCACTACCTGTAGATCTGGCTTATTATCCAGATGGTACACCAGCAAGACCAAGCTTTAGCCCTAATCACATTCAAGAAGGTTTAAGAAATTTTAATGCTGGATATTATCGCTCCACAAGTAATAATATTGATGCAAAACTAACTTTACAATGGGATATTAATCAAGTTCAAGGTTTAAGTCTCAAAGCTTATGGCTCTTTGGTGTACGATACTTCTTTTGATAAGGATTGGGGAAAAGGTTACGAATTATTTACTTTAAATCGTCAGACGGGAGAATATGACTCTTTTACAGCTCTTCCTGAAGGAGCATTTAGTGAGACAATCCTTCAGCTTTCAACTAATTATAGTAATCATTATGTCTTAAGGCCATCAATAAATTATGAGCGAAAATTTGATAATCATAATCTTTCTGGTTTATTACTTGCTGAAATTCAAAAAATACAAGGAGAAAATTTTTCAGGAAGGCGACAAGATTTTCAATCTAGCGCTATAGATCAACTATATGCAGGTTCTTTACAAAATCAAGTTGCTGAAGGGGGCGAATTTAGAGAGAACAGATTGGGTTATGTAGGTCGATTTAGTTACGATTTTAAATCAAAATATTTTCTAGAATCTTCTTTTAGATACGATGGTTCTTCAAGATTTGCACCTGGGAATGAATGGGGATTTTTTCCATCAGTTTCTGCGGGTTGGAGAATCTCAGAAGAATCCTTTTTCGAACCTATTAAAGATCATTTACCTGAGTTAAAAATACGTGCTTCTGTTGGAACAGCTGGAAATGACAATACTGCTGCTTACCAATGGCTTAGTGGGTTTAACTATAGTTTCTTTTATGTAGTAGGCGATGGTACTATTCCTACCATAGACAATACTGCCTTAGCTAATAGAGATATTACTTGGGAAACCAATACTACTTATAATGTTGGTTTAGATACTCGTTTATTAAACGGAGATCTTCAATTTTCATTCGATTATTTTTTTAGAAAGAGAGAAAATGTATTGGCTTTTGCATCTAGAAGTGTTCCTAGTACATTAGGAGTTTCTTTAGCAGCAGAAAACTTATATGAATTCTCAAACGAAGGATTTGAATTTTCAATTAATTACAATAAAAAAGTAAATGATAATCTTAAGCTTAGCGGCCTTTTGAATTTTTCAAGATCCAGAGAAAAAGCTGTTTTTATAGATGAGAATCTTCAAGAAGATCCATTTATGAGACAAAACCTTACTATCACAGGTGGTTTTACCAATTTAAGAAGAGGATATATTTCTCAAGGACTCTTTCAGTCGCAAGAAGAAATTGATCAGTGGGCTATTCAAGATGAAAATGGAAATGCTAGCATCCAACCTGGAGACGTTAGATATCGTGATTTAAATGGCGATGGAATTATAGATGTACGTGATCAAAAGGTGTTTGGAGATGGTGATAAACCCGCTATTAATTATTCATTAAATTTAGGTGTAGAATATAAAAGATGGTCGTTATCAGTCTTGCTTACTGGAGCAGCTGGATATGACATTTATATTGATGGCGAAGCTCAAAGTCCTTTAGTAAATGGATTTAATGGATATAATTATCAATTAGATTATTGGACTCCACAAAATATTGATGCTGCTTATCCAAGAATAACCAACGGTGGTGCTAACCCAAATAATAATAGATATTCTGATTTTTGGATGCGGGATGGAAGTCACTTGAGAATTAGAAACGTTAATCTTAGCTATAGTGTTCCTAGTGTAGCAGAGAAACTTGGTGTAAACGATTTGACTGTATTCTGGACCGGTACAAATTTACACGTTTTTAAAAAATATGATGAAGATTTTGATCCACAGAACACATCATCTGTGGGGTGGTATTACCCACAAAACAAGTCATTTACTTTCGGAGTTAATTTAACATTTTAAATCATAGTTTTATGAAATCTTATTATTTATCAACTTTGCTTTTAATCTTTATCTTTATAGGATGTACAGATGATGATTTTTTAAATGAGCCACCTCTAGACCGTATTACAGAGTCAGATGTTTGGAATGATAAGGCATTAATGGATACTTACTTTTTTCAAATTTATGAAAATATGCCTTGGGATTATCTTAAAGATTTTGGCGGTGGAGCTGGTGGTGGGGCTCACCGTGATGCTTTAAGCGATATAGCTAGGAGCACTTATTCTTGGACGCCCGCAACAAATTCATTTAGACCTGGAAATTGGGGAACATCCAATAATTCATGGCCTTTAGATTGGTGGGGGTATTTCAATTTATGGAAAATAAATTATTCTATTGAAAATATAGAAAAAGCTCCAAATAATGTGTTGACCGAAGAAGAACGTAATAACCGATTAGGTGAAATGTACTATTTAAGAGCATTCTGCTATTTTGAAATGGTAAAACGATACGGTGGTGTTCCTATTATTTTGGAAGCTCAAAATCCAGATATAACTCCACAAGAGGAATTGTTTCCACCTAGAAATACAGAAAAAGAAGTGTACGACCAAATTTTAGCAGATGTACAAACAGCATTTGAGATATTGCCAGATAACTGGCCATCACAAGAAGGTAGAGCTACTAAATGGGCTGCTAAATCCTTAGAATCTAGAGCTGCTCTATATGCCGCTAGTATTGCAAAATATGGAAGTTTACAATTAGACGGCTTAGTAGGATTACCTTCATCAGAAGCTCAAACTTATTACCAAATTTCCTTAAATGCATCACAAACAATCATTTTAGAATCAGGACATTCGTTATTCATTCAGTATCCAGACCCTACAGAAAATTATACGAGACTGTTTTTAGATGAATCTGATGATGAAACTATCTTTAAGAAAATTTGGATACCCTTTGAAAAAGGACATTCTTATGATTTACGAAATGTTCCATACAGCTATAGATTAGATTGGGGTTCTAGCATGTCTCCCACAAAACAGTTTGTTGATAGTTATGAAGTTTTAAGCTCTGGTTTATTACCTAGCGAGCCAGGTTCTGGTTATGATGAGACAAACCCATGGGAAAATAGAGACCCTAGACTAAAAGCAACCATTATAACAAATAACGATGTGTTTCAAGGGGCACCAGTAGAAATTTGGTATGGCACAGAAAGAGATGGCAACATAGACACAGGGAATGGTACAGGTATTGGTAAAGACGGTTTAGGTGTTCATCCTGATGCAACAAAAACAGGATTTTATGTTAGAAAGTATCTTGAGGACGGTTCAAACCCTTTATTTATTCCTCAATATTATTCTGGTCAAGATTGTATTATTTTTAGATTAGGTGAAATTTATCTTAATGCTGCCGAAGCTGCTATTGAACTCGGAAATGAAGGCTTAGCTAGAGATTATATCCAACCAGTTAGAGAAAGAGCTGGATTAACTCAAAACTTAAGGTTAGAGCCATTTTCTGGTAATGAATTAAGAGATAGAATTCGTAATGAACGAAAACTAGAGCTTGCCTTTGAAGACCACAGATATTGGGATGTAAGAAGATGGCGAATAGCAGAGGAAGCATTAAGTATTCAAGTAGAAGGTGTTAGAACTTTGAGAGTAATCACTCCATCAGGAGAAGAAACTTTTATATATGAAACTTTTGATGCTGAGGAAAATCCAATGAATTTCTTCGAAAGACATTATTACATGCCAATAGGCCAAGACCGAAGAAACAATAACGATAAACTTATTGAAAATCCAGGCTACTAGTTTTAATTGATTTTTGTAACAACGCTACAATTAAATAATTAATGAAAAACTAATTTTCTTAAAAATAAAAATATGAAAACGAAAAATATTATAAAATACTCACTTTTAATCGGTTTTTTCATACTCATATCAGGTTGTAATGATGACGATATGATTTTTCCTGCGCCTACAGCAGAAGATGCTGCATTTACTTTTTCTATAGATCCTAATAATCCAAATATTGTCAATTTTAGTGCTACTGAGAGCAACAATAATTGGTACACGCACTGGGATTTTGGTAATAACTCATCTGCTGAAGGATACCAAACAAGCAAAGTCTTCCTTAAAGCAGGAGACTATAATGTAAGATTTAAAGTATTTACCAGAGGAGGTTCAGCAGAAAGCATACAAACTATTGTTATTAATCAAGATTTTGAAGGACCAAATGTGTTATTAAATGGAGAATTTAATGGAAGTGATGAGTGGACTATCTTACCCATTTCAGATGGCCTTGATGTCAACTTTACTGGTGACAAAGCAGTTTGGACTGGTGGTGCAGGTGGTCATGTCGGCATCTATCAACCCGTGCATGTAGAAGCTAATGTACCTTATCAAATAGATATGGAAGTATCAGGCGATGGACTTACAGACTCATGGTATGAAGTATATATAGGTGCAGAAACACCTATACCAGGTCAAGATTATACTGATGGCGGAATGCGTTTAGGACTAAACACCTGGGCTGGATGTGGTAATGAAGCTTTTGACAATTCTCTCACAGAAATTAGCTGTGTTGGTGAAGGTAATGGTCTAGTAGAGTTTGATTTTACAGGCACTGTTTATTTGGTTATACGAGGCGGTGGAGCTGATTATGGTTCTGGCTTGTCTTTAGATAATGCTTCTATGACTCCACTAGTACCTGGTGTTGAATATACACCTCCATTATTTCTACCAACTGCCGATTTCACCTATAGTGTTACAGATCTTACCGTAGATTTTACAAATACATCAACTAATGCAGATAGCTATTCATGGGATTTTGGTGATGGTCTCGGTACTTCAACTGAAGAAAACCCAAGTTATACTTATGCCAATGAAGGTGTTTATCCCGTAACCCTAATCGCTACAAATAGCGATGGTTCTACCGAATCTACCAGAAATGTAACCTTTGCGCCTAACCTCATTGTGAATGGAAGTTTTGATGACGATTCAGCCTGGAACATTATTCAACATAATGGGTCTGGAAACGGCGTTGTAACGATTGCGAATGGTGTGGCTGTGTTTGATGAAATAACAGATATTCCATCCGGTTCCTGGGGTAATGAAGCCCATGTTGGCATAAATCAGGCGGTAACGATAGATGAAGCCGGAGATTATGCTTTAGATATGTTTATAAACACTAACGGAATAGATGAACTTTGGTTTGAAGTTTGGGTGGGAACAGATGCACCAACAGCCGGAGCTGATTATAATGAAAACCAGGGCGCTACCAGAGTTTTAAATGTAAATTCATGGGATTGTGGCAATACAGTGACCTATTCCGGGTCCATGGCTGCAACGGGTTGTACTGGTGTAGATGGCACTATTTCACTCGATGCCGGCACCTACTACGTGGTGATACGAAGTGGTGGTTTCACCTTTGGTGAAGGTGGTGTCATAATTGATAATGTTTCGATGGTAAAGGTCAATTGATAGAACAACCTATCAATACAAACAATTAAATAATTATTTGTGTTAGTTAGCTCCTAAACTGTTTTACTGGTCATTTTAAGGCCAGTAAAACTTTTAGAAACATCGCATTAAAATGTCAATTAAGAATCAACTTATAAAAAAATTGAAATGAAAAAAATTATAGTACTATTAGCCATACTTTTCATGCCACTTACAAGCTGGTGTCAGAGTCTTGTTGCACAAGGAACAGAAATCGTTAATTCAAACGGAGACCCTGTTTTACTTAGGGGTTATGGTCCTGGAGGTTGGTTAATTATGGAAGGCTATATGATGCAGACTTCGGGTTTCGCAGGCGCTCAGCATGAAATCAAAGAAAATTTGATTGAGTTAATGGGGGAAGCCAATACCGAAACTTTTTTTGCTAAATGGAGAGAAAATCATTTTACACAACGCGATGTAGATTCTTTAGCAGCCTGGGGATTTAATAGTATTCGTATTCCCTTGCATTACAATCTGTTTACGCTTCCTATTGAAGAGGAGCCTGTCCCTGGAGAAAATACCTGGTTCGAAACAGGCTTCGAATTGATAGACGATGTGTTAGAATGGTCTGCTCCTCACGATATATACGTTATTTTAGACATGCATGCAACGCCAGGTGGGCAAGGTACAAGTTCAGAGATTAATGATTATGACCCTGACAAACCTTCCCTATGGGAAAGTCAAGAAAACAGGGACAAGTTAGTAGCTTTATGGACAAGAATAGCAGAAAGATATAAAGACAATGAATGGATTGGTGGATATGACCTCATCAATGAAACCCATTGGGATTTAGGTCCCCAAAATGCGCTCTTAAGAGAAATATATGAAGATATTACCGCAGGCATCAGAGGAGTTGGTGACAACCATATTCTTTATATAGAAGGAAACTCCTATGCGAATGACCATACTGGACTAACGCCGCCGTGGGATGATAATCTAGTATATAGCTTCCACAAGTATTGGAGCTTTAACAACGAGAATGATGTGGATTGGATTACACCTTTGAGAGACACTTACAATGTACCGCTTTGGATGGGTGAATCTGGTGAAAACTCTAATACATGGTACACCGACGCCGTAAGGCTTTTTGAAGACAATAACATTGGCTGGGCCTGGTGGTCATTTCGTAAAATTGGGAATGTAAACAGCCCTTATGCAATAGACATTAACCCTGGGTATCAAGCTATTCTTGATTACTGGCAGGGTAATGGCCCTCAACCCACGCCAACTGAAGCTTTTGATGCCATGATGCAACTAGCGGATAACCTATTAGTTGAAAATAGCAAGCATAGAAAAGATGTACCTGACGCCTTAATCCGACAAGTGCAAACAGACGAAACTAACCCCTATCATGGAAGTCCTTCTGTAATTCCTGGACTTATTTATTTTTCTGATTACGATTTAGGGAAATTAAACCATGCTTACTACGATACTGTGAATGCCACTTATCATCTTTCAAACGGTAGTTTTACTGCATGGAACAGTGGCTGGTCTTACCGAAATGACGGTGTCGATATCGAAAGAAATGACGATAGTGTTAATAGTAATGGTTTCCATGTTGGCTTTGTCAATCAAGGTGAATGGATGAAGTACACCGTAGATATTGACCAAACTGCTGTTTATAAAGCAAAAGTTAGATTGGCGACTGAACAATCCGGAGGTGAATTCTTTCTTTCCTTAAATGATGAAGAAATCACTACAACTCAAGTAGTAACTGCGACTGGAGGCTGGACACAATTTATAACCTATGAAATTGATGATATAATATTACCACAAGGTGAACATAGCTTAAAACTTCACATCAATAATGATACGCCCGTCAATCTCAGTAGTATTGAATTTGAGTTAACGGGTAATATTGATGCGCTTGCATTAAATGCTCTGAATGGTAAAACCGGTGAAGACGAACAATCTGTAGAAATTGCTATCAGCGAATCTGTTCTAGCAACGTCATTAAACGGATCTTTAGATCAGTTTTCAGTAAATGTAAATGGTGAAGATAGAACTGTAACTGCTGTTGAAGCTCATCCTACAAAAGACAGAACAGTTGTGCTCACAGTTGAAGGTTTTTTAATTACAGGAGATGAAATTTTAGCCAGTTATTCAGGTAACTCCGTCCAATCTGAATCGAATAAAACATTAAACACATTTACAGATTTATTCATCAACAATGTTAGTCCTAACCGATTTGTAATCCCGACTTTAATTGAAGTTGAAGACTACGATTACATGATAGGCATGAATTTAGAAGACACCACTGATGAAGGCGGTGGACAAAACTTTGGCTTCACCGATCTTGGCGATTACGCCGATTATTCCATCTTTGTTCCGGAAACAGGCTTATACGGTATTAAATTTAGAGTTGCTTCATTATTTAGCGAAGGACAAATCGGTTTATACACGGTAGATGAAAATGATGTGGAAACAGAGTTAGTTGTAATCGACACGCCAATAACCAATGGATGGCAAACCTGGGAAACAGTTTCAGATAATCTGTTTATTGAAGAAGGTCCGCATAAATTAAGAATGAAAGTTCTTGCTGGAGGTTTTAATTTCAATTGGTTTGAATTTGATTTTCCAGACAGCGATGGTGATGGAGTCCCTGATTATTTAGATGATTGTCCCAATACACCAGAAAATGCAATAGTTGATGTAAATGGTTGTGAGATTTTTAATGTACCAGCAGATAATTATGCCATAGTTGTTTCAAGTGAAACATGTCGTACTGAAGATAATGGTCGGATTTCTTTAACTGCACTAGAAAATTTTGATTATACCGCAGTGCTCAGTGGAGAAGATACTTCGATAACTGAAAACTTCACTACTGAACTAAATTTTGAAAATTTATCGGCAGGAACTTATACCCTTTGCATCACCATTAGCAATCAACCTGACTATGAACAATGCTTCACGCTAGTTGTCAACCAACCTGATGAATTGATTGTAACTTCAGGGCGGCCAACTAATTCAGCAGAATCCAAAATAAACATATCCTTGAGTGGTGCATCGCTTTACTATATTACCTTGAATAATGAAACCTTTATTACAGAACAAAATGAAATTGAATTGCAACTTACAGAAGGTATAAACGAGTTAAGTGTAAAAACAGATACCGACTGCCAAGGAATTTTCAAAAAAACTTTTGTTTACGATATAGCCCCTTCGGTATATCCAAATCCGTTTCAAAATACCTTGTTTGTTATACCTAACACAAAAGACCTTGAAAGTTTACCCGTTGAAATTTATGATCTGACAGGAAAATTGATTTTTAGCAAGAGTTATAACACTAAGGATAATCAACTGAACCTTAACTTGTCCAGTTTGTCAAACGGCATTTTTGTCTTAAAAGTAATTACAAAACAGAAAACATATAATTTTAAAATTGTAAAGCAATGAAAAAATTCATCAAAATAATTTCAATATGCTTCATCAGCAACATTATCATTTTATCTTGTAGTAATGATGATGATGCTGTAGGAAACAATATAGAACCACCTTCAGCAGCAACGCTTATTTTTCCTGAAAACAATACGGTTTGCAATGAAGGCACAATTGTCTCCGAAACAGAAACAGAAGTTTTATTTCAATGGCAAGTAGCAGCTAATACTAATTCTTATGTATTGAAAGTAAATAATTTAAATGAAGGTACGTCAAGAAACATAAGTACATTGGCAACTGAATTTGCATTACGTATACCAAGAGGAACACCTTTTTCTTGGTCTGTAACATCACTTGCTTCTAGTGGAAATATAAGTGCCGAAAGTGAAGTATGGAGTTTTTATAACGCAGGTATTCCGGTAGAGAATCATGCTCCATTTCCAGCAACAGCCGTTTATCCACAGTCAGGTTCAAGTGTAAATCAAGGCACAATTTCGTTGGAATGGCAAGCATCCGATGTAGATAATGATATATCATCCTATACCATACTTTTTGATACCGTAAATCCTCCTGCTTCAGAAGTTGGCACAGCGAGCAACACCACATTAGAAGTATCTGTCTCATCTGGATTGGTGTATTATTGGCGTATAATAACAACCGATGAAGCTGGAAATACATCCACTTCACAAGTTTTTCAATTTACTGTAAATTAAAAAAATCAGATTAAATCAACCAAACCATTAAATCTCAAAATTATGAGAAGAATATACTATTGCTTTACATTTTTAGCAATTAGCCTAATTTCATGTAAATCAGAAGATAAAAAAGATGCAACCAATACCCTTAACGAGTCAACTGTTTGGGAAGTAGATTTTTTAGATGAATTCGATACATTTAATCCACAAAATTGGCAAGATCAACGCATTTGGGTAAATAACGAAACCCATTGCTATGTCCCGAATGGAGAATTTGGCACAAGGGAAGTAAGCGATGGAACGTTAAAACTGAAAGTAGTTAAATTGGACACAGTCTATCCATGCGATAATCTGGATAAATTTGGAAAACAGCATCTGGACACCAAATATGTAGCTGGGCGAATAGCTTCAAAAAACAAAAAAGAATTTGTAAAAGGCAAATGGACAGCAATGCTTAAACTTTCTAGCAGTGGCGAGCCTAGTATGTTTCCTGCTTGGTGGCTTTTAGGATCAAAAAACAACGAACCACCTGTTCAGGAAGAAGATGAAAATATATGCTGGCCCATGACTGGATCTGGCGAAATTGATATTTTTGAACACCATGGAGACCATCACAAAGATCGTTTTACAACGGGCGCTATAAAAAGTTTAGGAGAATGTGACAAAGGAGATTGGTGGACATTGCGAAAAGATTTCCCCGTCACTTTAACAGAATACCATGAATATTCAGTTGAATGGGAAAATAGCGACCTTGTATATCGGGTAGATGGAGAAGAAATTTACCGCAATCCTGGTCAAGGTGATGCGTATCCAGAACCCATGTTTGCCATTTTAAATTTTGCCAAAATCACCGATAATCCAATGGAAAGTAACAAATGGGTTATGGAAGTAGATTGGGTAAAACATGAATACCGAAAATAAACAGAATAGCACCTAAAAGCTCATTTTTTCAAGGCTAAATTAAAATTTTAGAGGAAAATATTTTGAGCATATGCAATTTTAAAATAGCATAATCGGCGTCTATAAATATTGATGTTTAGAACATTTTACACTATTTCATCTATATATAAACATAAAACATGAAATACATTTTACCATTTATTAGCGATTATAATTTTACTATACCCAAATTTAAATACTTCCATTTATGAACATTCTACAACGCAGAAACTTCATGCTAGTTGCACTTTTAGTTTTTCTACTTTCATGTAAAAAATCAAAAGTTAACGAAACAGAATCAACTGATATTAATCCAGTTGAAACTACTGAAAATGATAGAGACAAAACGCTAGTAGTATATACTACCGCTATGGATACAGACTTAAGGTTAACTAAAACAGCAGAGCAAAGCTTTGTGGATAAGGTGCAAGCCTTAGAAACAGATGTTGCAGTTTTCGTTAATCCAGAAAAAACCTTTCAAGAATTTTTAGGCATTGGTGGTGCAATTACCGATGCTTCTTCTGAAGTGTTTGCAACCTTAGATGAAGCTACACAAAATCAATTACTTCAATCCTTATACGGAAAAGATGGAATAGGATATAACATCATACGAACCAGTATACATAGTAGCGATTTTGGTTTAGGAAGCCATACGTATATTGAAGAAGGAGATGCCGATTTGAAAACCTTTTCAATTGAAAAAGATAAAGAAAAACGA
>CBFIGU010000038.1:0-20971 GCA_965662165.1 Psychroflexus sp. | reverse complement strand
TTCTCAGTGAAACTTTCTAAAATGCTTTTTGCTAAGTTAGTTCTATTTTCACTGTTAACTAAATCTATGTATGGATGTATGAACATACCTGTATATCCAAAAAATGATTTATCTAATTCAGCATTAATAATAGTCATGTCATCATTATCAAAACTAACTTTCATATGGATTCCATCTATGTTTTTCTCCATAGAAATTGGCTCAATATATTTAATTTCGCTTACTGCTGATGTAAAATCTCCAATCTGTACACTGCTTATAAATAAACCATAATTATCAGTGTAATTATAGTTTGGATATGGGTAGCGGCTATCTGAATCTTCTGGGCTTAAATAAGTTTTACTTTTAGGAAAATAAATTAAATATTCTTTTAAAAAATTAAAGGCTTCGAATTCTTTGTCAAAACGTAAGTTGTTGCGATTGGAAGTAATAACAATTTCTGTTGGAATATTTTCTTTTTCAAATAATGCTAAAAACAAGTGCATTATACCTTTGTCGTTTGCCAATTTACTTTCTAATACTTCTTCTAGTATTCCTAGCTTTTCATTACCGCCTTGTCTTAAGTAGAAATTCCGCTTTACATAATTTTCTATAGCTCGAATTTTATCGCTATCACTTTTTAGCTTTTGTGTTCCAATCTCTTTTACAAGTTTTTCAAGTTTTTTTTCAGTTTTTCTATTAAGTTCAACATTAAATTTATCGAACAAGTTTTTACCAATGTCTGAATAAGAAGTAATATCAGTTGTATTGTTAGCCGTATTTTCATCTAAAGCATAAATCAGGTATTTGTGCTCAGCAGAAGGAGCAGCGTATTCTTCTCCTACTAATGCAGGAATATTATTAGTTTCTAGTGACCAATTGAGTTGACCGTCTAGCTCATTTTTTTCGATTTCTTTTAATTGATTGAAAGATTTGAATTTGAAAACTAAGTTTTCAGGAGAAAACAAGTCAAATTCAAATGTTTTGATAGGATATTCATCTTGAACAGATATTTTGTTTCCATAGATGTCTGGATTGGCTTTAATAACATAGTAATATTCAATAAAACTACCTTTTTCTATTCCTTCGAAAGCAAAATAAGTAACTCTTTGACCTGTTTCTTCGTTTTCAGCTTCCAATAACTTAGAGTCATCAAGTTGCATAACTTTTCCTTTTGGTGTAATTACGCGTGCCATTTGCTTCTCTAGGACGGCAAATTGACCAACAGGTAGATACACTTTATTGCTACTCTCTATGGCTTCGTCTGAATTTACGTAGTAAATGTTGTGCTCCAACTTATATTCTATCAAATTATTTTTTTCGTATTGAAAATCAGAGACTACTTTTTTAAAATATAAGACTAAACTTTCATCTTCTAAATTTTCTATTGAATAGTCTGGGTTTTCTTCCCATTGATAAGATTTATAAAAGGCTTGAGAGTAGGTGAGTTGACTGAAGAATATAAAACAAGCTATTAATTTTAATTTGAATTTCATATTAGATTTTTTTCAAGATTAATAATTCTCTTAGGTTTTTTTGTAGTCTTTCTATGGCTTTATTAACTTCTTTCTGCTCAGCAGAATTCAGTTTAATAAACTTTAATTCGATTTGATGTTGATATACTATTTCGTTATCATTTATTTCATAAGAAATTTCTGCATCGAAATAAGTATTGCTTTCTGAGAAGTTTTCTGGTAAGTAACTTATTTTATAATTTTCTGGAATACTTAATCTATTCTCGTAAGTGTAAGTTTTCATGTACTCTATTTCAATGTCGTAAACAAATTCCTTGTTTGTTTTATAGCTTGAAATAGGGTCATTTAAATTCATATTAATAAACAATTCATCTCCAACACGATCACAATAATTTTCTATATTAAAATCATATGAAAGTTGGAAAGTTTTATCGTAACTATATAAGTTTTCTTCTTGAAAATCTGTTATGATGAATTTATTGTTTTCTTTTTTAAAGTAATTTCGATAGAACGACATCAGGTCATTTTTTTTGACGTTTTCTCTTCTATTAAATAAATCTATTTTTGGATAAGCACTAACCGATATACTTGATTTTCCAATGATATCATTTCCTTCTATAACGAGCTTGGTTTTTTCTTGCTGAAGATTTCTTTTTGCAGATACGAAAGGTACCTTTTTAATTTGGTAATTATCTTGATCTAAGCCTATTAAAACTTCTTTGCCTTGTATAAATGATGTTGGTAAATCAATATTATGATAACGACCGGTTGCATCTAAGTAATATATTTTTTTATTCTGATCAATGTAAGTCAAAATCATGTGATTATCAACTTGTGGAGTAGGTAACTCTTGATACGTATAAGGAATTTCTCGTGTTCCAACCCAGGTTAGGTTTCCTTTTAAACCAATAGCTTTAAGCATAACACTTAAAATACTTGAATTGTCTTTACAGTCGCCGAAGCGTTTGTTAAAAATATCGTTTGCTTCACGTGGTATAAATCCACCTAAATCATGCTCAAAGGCAATGTATTTAATTTCTTGTTGTACCCAGTAATATATGGCTTCAACTTTTTCTAAATCTGTACTTTTATCCTTAGTTAAGGCTTTAGCTTTTTCAATTAGTTCTGCAGATGTTTCTTTTTGATTAATATCTTTTATCATATCATAATACCAATTGTATAGTAACTTTACTTCACCAAGAACTTCAGTTTTTTTACCATCTATTGTGTATGAATTGATAATTGGGATAATGTGGGGTAGAATATCTCTAGCATTAGAGCTACTATTTTCATATTTAAATGCTGAAACATCTTTTACTTCCCAAGTGTAAATAGTCTCATTTCTTCTTTTATGAGTTGTAAGTTCAATATCAAAATTCTCTGTATTGAAGCTTTTAAAGCTAATTTCTACATCATTATCTACAATAAACTCTACTTTTTTATGAATAATAGGGTTGAAATATCCAAAATACACAGTATTTAAGAAACGCGGGTTTTTGAGAATTTCATCGTAGCTTAATTTAGTTTTTGATGCTGTGCCAAGTTGTGGAAAAACAAAGTCAATTTGTTTTATATCATCATAAAATGAACCCGTTAGCACATCTTTTTGTGTAAAATCTTTGACCTTAAATTTTTCATATTTACCATCTATATAGGGATAAGATGTTGCTTCAATATTTTCAATTTTTGTGAAATTATTATATTTCAAATAATCCTCACTTGCACCTTTTGCTCGATCATCCATGTAGATGTTTTCCAATTCATAAGATTGCTTAATGAATAAATCACCATCGGTTATTTCAATTTCAACGGTCTTATGGTCTACTAGATGCACAAGTCGTGCATCAGGATATCTTTCTTTTAACTGTTTAAAATTTTCATCATATTCTTGGGCATGAATAGAAATGCAAAAGAAACAACAAACTAAGCATAAATTAATAAGTCTCTTTTTCGTAAATATCACCGTCATAGTATAACTCTTTTTTAGTAAGCTCTTCTTTTTCATTATAATATAAAGCTTCTCCATGTCTTTTGCCTAATTTGTAAGTAATTGAAGAAGCTAATTTTCCATTTTCATGGTAAGTTGTTGCTTTTCCGTCTAAGTCATCTTGAGTAAATTTATTTCTTTCTTTCAACGTCCCATCTTCATAAAAGGTTTCATCTAGCCCATCTCTAAGACCATTTTGGTATTCTATTTTATAACGAATCTGTCCGTTTTCGTGATAAACTATATAGCTACCTTCATAAAGTCCATTTTTAATGCTGAATTCTTGTGCTTTGCTTCCGTTAGGATAATAGGCTAAGATATTTGCAGTTTCATTTTTAATCTCAACTTTGGGAACTTCATTTTGGTTTTCATCCAAATAACTATAAGCAATTAACTTGCCACGATTATAAAACAAATTAATTTGAAGGTTTCCATTAGGATTATATAAAGTTTTCTTTCCATGTAATTCTCCATTTTTAAAATATTCTTTTACAGAAACCATTCCATTTGAATGGTGATTAATCCATTCTCCAGCTTTACTACCGTATTCATAAAATTCAACAAAATCAACTTTTCCTTGGTCGGTAAAACGGGTAAGTTTTCCATGCAGATCACCAAATTGGTAATTTGCTTCTGTTCTTAATTTTCCTTCCTTATACCATTTCCAAAGTCCATGTTCTTGTCCTACTAAGTAATTCCCTTCTGAACTTATGTTTCCTTCAATATCATATCCAATATATTTTCCATTACGATAGCCATTCAAGTATTCAGATTCAACTTCCTTAGGGTAGTTAATCCCTCTGAATGTAATTGTATATTCTTCTTTATCTTGATGAAAATTGATTTTATCGTATAATTTTTGATTTTGATCGAAGTATTTTATTGAGTCTAATAAATTATTAGTAATATACTCAATAACTTTTGGTTTCCCTTCTACACTAAAGAACTTGCGTTCTCCCACCAATTCGCCATTATGGTAATATGAACTAGATTGTAAGGTGCCGTCTTTATAGTACGACTCCCAAACGCCTTCTTCGCTTCCATTTTGAAACCAACCTTGCATTCTCATTTGTCCATTTTGGTAGTAATAGGAAGAATAACCGTGGGTTTCTCCTTCATCATTATAATTAGTTATCTGAGAAATTTCTCCATTCGTATGGTAATATTCATATTTCCCAACTTGCTTATTATCAATAAAACTTCCTTCCTCTTTGAGAAGGCCACTTGGGTAATACTCTTTCCAATTTCCGGTTTTACCACCTTCAATATCATATTCACCTTCGTTGCTTAAATTTCCATTTAAGTAAAAGCCTTTAAAATAAAACTTACCTTTTTTCTTTTTTTTGCTAATAAGTTCTTTGCCTTTTGCATCATAACAAGTGTAAGCTATAATTTCACCATTCCGATAAGTATATTCAAAGTGCTTTTTTTTATCTACATATTCTATATATTCACCATCTAATTCTCCTTTATTATTATAGTTGTACGAAGTAATTAAACTTCCATCACTATCATAATTTTTCCAATTTCCAACTGCATTTCCTTCTTCAATTTGTCCTTGTTCCTGAATTTGGCCGTTAAGGTGGTAAGTGGTATATGTACCATGTGCCAAATTATCAACAACTTCTACTTCAAACGATTTTTTTCCATTTCTGGCATATCTAATTTCTTTGCCTTCCTGAATGCCTTTTTTATAATTCATTATAGAATATACTTCGCCATTAGAATAATATTCAATAAACTCTCCATCAATTTCTCCATCAACATAGTTAGTTTCAAATTCTTTATGGGATTTACCTGTATTAAAATAAGCTGCATAAGGTCCTTGCAATTTACCATCTACAAAAGTCTTCTCTTGTTTTAAGGCTCCGTAATATGTGTAGGCTTTATAATTACCATGTGGTTTATCATTTTTCATAGAATATTTAACCATTAACTGACCTGTCGGGTGAAATCCTCTTATCTCAACGTTTTCTTCACCATTGATATAGTTGTTTTCTTCTTTTATTTTTCCGAATTCGTCATAAAAACTCCATAATCCAGTACGATCATTCTCAAGTGTATAATTTCCTTCAGATATTTTAAAACCAGAATTACTATAAAAGTCCCATTTTCCAACTGCCTTCTCATTTTTGGTTAAGCCAATCCCACTAATGTAGCCAGCATCATAGGTATACAATCCTATTAAATCATCTTTTTCTTCTAGCTCTGTGTTTAAATGTTGAATTATTTCGTACCATTTGTTATATGCTTTTTCAGCAAAAGCTACTATGTTATCGTTTTCTTTCTTTATTATTTTTTGAAAGTCATCATTCGTATTGGAATATAAAATCAAATAAATAAATTCATTGAAGTAATCATTTTCTTTAATCCATTTAAAAAATGGTAGGTAAGATTGACTCCAAAAACCTTCATTTCCTTTGTAATTATCTAATTGTTCAAAAAATACGTGTATCTGTTTAACTAGCGGAATAGGGATTTTGTTATCTATTTTATAATTTTCGTCAATTGCTACTAGGTTGTCTAATATCAAGTCCAGTTGCTTAAAGTTACCTTGATCGGGGTCTATATTTTTGTGGCTAGCTTTGTTTTCGTTTTTAGTGGTTAACTCTTTATTAATTGCAGATAATTTACCCAAACTTTCTTCAATATCAGGTTTGGCAAATACACTCATAGTTAACGCCATTAAACCTAAACTAGTTTCTTCTTCAGCGTATATAATAGTTCCTAAATTAAAATGTGCATTTGCATAAGTGGGTTGATATTTAATAGCATTAATAAAGCATTTTGTGGCTTCTGCAGGACGATTAGTTTCTTTATAAATAACTCCTTTATTATACCATAATCTTGCGCTTTTTGGAAATTCAATTAAGGCTTCATCATAAAGTTCAATCGCATCTTCATGTCTATCTAATTTATTGTAAGCGTAACCTGTATTCATGTAAAAAAACATTTTAGATTCTTTGTCACAATCTGTTTTTATTCCATTTTTTGTAACAGAAAGCGCTTCTTCAAAACGATCAAGATTTAATAAATAATAGCTTTTAGAAGTTAAGCTCGAGCAATACATAGAATCCTTGGGGTGCACACGATTAATTAAATCCAATGCTTTTTCAAATTCACCATCTTGCTCATAATTACGAAGTTGAGACTTTAAACTATCGGTACTAATAAAATCAATTTTTTCTTGAGCTATTAAAGGTACATAAGCTAAAACCAGGATGAAGAAGAGTTTTTTCATAATTTAAAAATTTTGTTAAAAATATAATTACAAATTACAACTGCAAAGTTTTTGGTCAGAGATGATTTAATTTAACAAAAGTTTCGTTTAACAATTATTCAAAAAGATTAAACAATAGCTATCTTTGTAACAAATACATTACTATGCCAGCTAAGAAGACTAAAAGTAAAATTAACAAGCAAAAACTTATCAGCTTGTATATGGATTATGTTTTAACACATGAAACTTATCCAAAATCAATTTACAAGTTCGCTAAAGAGCACAATTTTGAAGAAGCAGAATTCTATCAATTCTTTGGAAGTTTTGATGCTTTGCGCAATGGCATTTGGTCTGCTTTTTACGAAAATACAACTAACTTAATGCATCAAAATGAAGAAGTGGCTCAATATGGAAGTAGAGAAAAAATGCTAACTTTCTTCTTTACTTTTTTTGAGATTTTATCGGCTAATCGAAGTTACGTACTTATGGCTTTAGCTGAGCATGAAGATATGATGAAGAACATGAATCAATTAAAAGGTTTAAGAAATGATATTAAATCTTTTGCTAAAGAATTGATTGAAGAAGACAACGATGAGAAGAAATTTAAATTTTTGAAAAATTCTGAATCGGTTTTTTCTGAAGGTGCTTGGATTCAATTTTTATTTCTATTAAAATTTTGGAAAGACGATACATCACCAAATTTCGAAAAAACAGATGTTGCTATAGAGAAATCTGTAAATACAATTTTTGATGTATTTGACAATACTCCACTAGAAAAAGTATTCGATTTTGGCAAGTTCTTGTACAAAGAACAAATGAATAAGTAACTATGAAGACGTTAGATAAAATACCTACAGGCAAATTAGGCCGTACATCTAAATTGGTTTCTACTGGAGCTAAAATTGGTGGCAATTACCTTAAATATTATTCCAAAAAGGCATTTAATCCCTCTTTAACTCGAGATGAATTAGATAATGATAATGCTTCAGATATATACGATGGTCTAAAAAGTTTGAAGGGAAGCGCGCTAAAAGTAGCACAAATGCTTTCCATGGAAAAAAACTTGTTGCCCAATGCTTATGTAGAAAAGTTCTCGTTAGCACAATTTAGTGTTCCGCCTTTGTCTGCACCTTTGGTAAGAAAGACTTTTAAACAATATCAAGGAGATTATCCTGAAAATATATACGATCAGTTTACGCCTGATTCGGTAAACGCTGCCAGTATTGGCCAAGTGCATAAAGCCGAAAAAGATGGGAGAAAACTTGCTGTGAAAATTCAATATCCAGGTGTAGCTGAAAGTATAAGTTCAGATTTAAAAATGGTTAAGCCCGTTGCTTTAAAAATGTTTAATATTAAAGGTAAAGATTCTGATAAATACTTTAAAGAAGTTGAAGACAAATTGTTAGAAGAAACCGATTATATATTAGAAGTAAAGCAAAGCAAGGCAATTTCTGAAGCTTGTAAGCACATTCCCAATTTGAAATTTCCAGTGTATTATGAAGATTTATCGAGTGAGCGAATCATTACGATGGATTGGATGCAAGGCACACATTTGTCTGAGTTTGCTAAAACCAATTTTACCCAAGAACAAGGAAATAAAATAGGACAAACCTTATGGAATTTCTACATGTATCAAATTCATTATTTAAAAGAAGTACATGCCGACCCACACCCTGGTAATTTCTTGATTAATGAAAAAGATGAATTGATTGCGATAGATTTTGGTTGTATGAAAAAAATTCCAGATGAATTTTATACGCCTTATTTTGAATTAGCAGTTCCAGAAAATATCAATAACCGAGCTTTTTTTCAAGAAAAATTAAAGCAATTGGAAATCCTTCGTCCAGACGATAAACCAGACGAAGTAGAATATTTTACTGATTTGTTTCATGAAATGCTGAGCTTATTTACGCAACCTTTCCACAGTGAAACTTTCGATTTTGGAAATGAAGAATTCTGGGGAAAAATATCTAATTTAAGTGAAAAATATAGTAGTGATAAGCAATTGCGTAAAATGAATGGTAATCGCGGAAGTAAGCATTTCTTGTATATCAATAGAACTTTCTTCGGATTATATAATTTATTAAATGACTTAAAGGCTAACATAAATGTAAACGATTATAAACAATATATAACTTAACGTTTTAAGATTAGGTTGGTTGGGAAGCACGTTGATTCTATCATAGATGATGCGTGCTTCTTTTTTTGACTGTAATCCTTTTTCTATTTAAGAATTAGTGTTATCCAATTAAGTTTGCTATTATGTCATTAAATATTAACTCTATTAGTATTCAGGAGATTTTAAAAGTGCACACCTAGCTTTTGAAATCGTTTAAGAATTATGTTTTATCCCAAATCTGGTATTATAACAATTTCGTTTTTCAATCAGTTACAATCAAGTCTTTTTTCTTAATTCTAATAGCGAAGCGGTCTTTTACCTTTTATAGGATAACAAAGTTCAACAATTAATAAAAATCTAATCCCATTCTTATCAAAATCATAATATTCCGTATATTGTGAGCTTAATTATTTTTAATTCGCTAGAAAATATGTTTCAATCAAAAATTGCAGGATTAGGAAAATACGTTCCAGATAATGTAGTAACCAACGAAGATTTATCCAAGATGATGGATACTACGGATGAATGGATTACTGAGCGTACAGGTATAAAAGAACGCAGACACATTATAAAAGACTCAGAAGATACCACAGCTGTAATGGGTAAAAAAGCAGCATTACAAGCTATGGATCGAGCTGGTATTGATAAAAATGAAATTGATTTAATTGTTTTTGCTACTTTAAGTCCAGATTATTATTTCCCTGGTTGTGGAGTCCAAATTCAAGATATGTTGGGCATTAAAACATGTCCAGCCTTAGATGTGCGTAATCAATGTTCAGGATTTATTTATGGGCTTTCGGTTGCCGATCAATACATTAAAACTGGAATGTATAAAAATGTCTTAGTAATTGGAAGTGAGAATCATAGTGGTGGTTTAGATTTCACTACTCGTGGTCGCTCTGTTTCGGTAATTTTTGGTGATGGCGCTGGAGCCGCAGTTTTAACTCGAGCAAATGAAAAAGGGATTTTATCTACACATCTTCATTCGCAAGGGGAGTTTGCTGAAGAACTTTCATTGATTGGTCCAAGCACCAATTATTGGGTTCCAGAAATTATGAAAGATAACCCTCAAGAGAATATACCTTATTATCCATATATGAATGGTCAATTGGTATTTAAAAATGCGGTGGTCAGATTTTCTGAAGTGATTCATGAAGGACTTACACACAATAATTTAAATGTTTCTGATATCAATATGTTGATTCCGCATCAAGCTAATCTTCGTATTTCACAATTTATTCAGAAAAAGTTTCAGTTAAAGGATAATCAGGTGTACAACAATATTCAACGTTATGGAAATACAACAGCAGCTTCCATACCTATTGCTTTAACCGAAGCTTGGGAAGAAGGAAAAATTAATGCTGGAGATGTAGTAGTTTTAGCAGCTTTTGGTAGTGGATTTACCTGGGGAAGCGCTATAATTCGTTGGGCTTAGAAATTAAAAAAGGGATTGAAAATTCCAATCCCTTTGACTAACAAAAACAAAACCACTATTCTTGAACAATAGGATCTCTAAGTGATTCCAAAACTGCAACCACTTCATTAATAATTTCTGGATCGGTAACTCCATTTAATCCAGCTGCTTCACCAACATAGCCTATAAACTTATCGTAGTTTGCATCTGTAGATTTAGCTCCCATTCTAGGATTTTGCTCGGGATCATGTGCAGCAACCATACCTAATCCATTATATGTATTTGTGTCTCCGCCACCGGTGTTGGCAGAAAAGAAATCGGTAAGATTATCACTTAAAACTGCAACATTGGTATCATTACCAGCCGCAACTTCAGCAAGAACTGGAGCAAAGTGTGCTCCTAAATTACCTTCTTCTTCCATTACAATATCTGTTACAATTAAAGTAATTGTAGAATCTACAACGGAGCGATAGCTCAACCTTCCCTGCTCAATCATTTGGTTGGGATTGTTAGGGTCGCTAACCATAGTTGTACCTCCTAATTTTTCATAAAGACTTTGTGTTGGCTCTGCAACCATATTTTGGTCGTCATCGCTATCACAAGCTACAAACATTCCTGCGCTGGCTACTAGTGCCAACATCAATTTTCTTGAATTCATCATAAGTTAAAGTGTTAAGGATTAATATTAATTGAAAACTCGTTGTATACCTTTCGAAAATTGATAGGCAAAACCATCACGATCTACTGGGCATACTTCTTTATTTGCTAAACTTTCAGGAAGTTTGAACAAATTGGCTTTTAAATTGGTGTTATTGTTAATATTCTTTACAGCATCATTTGCTTGCAGATATCTATTGTCATGGAAAAATACAACTACACCTTTTTCTTTATTAATTCGCCATGATTTTACTCCATTAAGCGATTTCAATACCGTTTTTATTTCTTTTTCTTGTGTATTATTAATAGAAGAGTCAAGGTCAATCCTGCTAATTTGTAGAGTAGCATTATCTATTGGTTCTGGGGTTACTGTGATAATGTGTATAACAAGAACGGTAGTGAGCAACAAAAAAGTTGCTAATACTGCCAGTCCAATTTTTTTTAAAATTTTACGAATTTCCATGATGTTTTTCTTTTATTTACGAAAGAAAAACAAAAAGGGTTCACTTTTTAGGGGTTAAAAAAATAGCATACAAAAAAAGGAGTTACCTTTACAGATAACTCCTTATGTATACAAAATGATTTTTTATTTAGAAGGGCTAATTCAAATAAGTTGTTTCATTTACTATATATAAAACGTTTGAAAAAGGAAAATGTTACACCTTTTAACGATTTTTAACTAACTGTTTGTCAAAACATAAGAATCCTAAACAAAATAAATCGGTGAACTCAGAAAAAACAAAAAATTTAATTTTAGGAGCATCTACTAATCCCAATCGATATGCTTATTTAGCATTAGAAAGTTTAGTAAAGCGTAATTATCCTGTAGTTGGAGTAGGCTTAAAAGAAGCTGAAATTAACGGAGTAAAAATTCACAAAGACAAAAAAGTATTTTCAGATATTGATACCGTTACACTCTATTTGAGTGCTAAAAACCAAACTGATTTTTACGATTATTTACTTCAACTTAATCCGAGACGAGTTATTTTTAATCCTGGTACGCAAAATCCTGAACTAGAAAATTTACTAGCTAAAAATAATATTGAAGTAGTGCACGCTTGTACTTTAGTTATGCTTTCTACGCAGCAATATTAATCCTAGAAAAGTGAGTGCTCCGTTTACAATCAACAATTCGTAATTAAATTGATAGCCGCCAAAAAAAGATGCAGGAAGGCTTCCTAAACCATAAGTTATAGCTACAGATAAGAGCGCAACCAGCCATACCCATTTATCTTTTATTTTAAATTTAGTGAATATCCCAAAGCTAAATAATCCTAAAAGTGGACCATAGGTATAACTCGCTACTTTCAGTAAATTATCAATCACATTACTGTCTAGTACATATTTAAAAGCAATGATTACTAGAATTAAAATCACACTTATTAAAACATGTACTTTTTTTCGTAAACTTTTTTGTTTTAGGGCTTCCCGCTTTTCTATAGCTAAAAAGTCAACACAAAAACTGGTAGTAAGTGATGTTAATGCACTATCTGCACTAGAGTAGGCAGCTGCAATTAAGCCCAAGATGAAAATTACACTTAAGCCAACTGGCAATCCAGCATTGAGCGCGATTTCTGGAAAAAGTAAATCGGTTTTGGTTTTTCCGTCCAGAACAGGAATGGCAATACCTTGTTGTTCAGCATAAATAAACAATAATGCACCCAAAAATAAAAAGGCAAGGTTTACAGGAATAAAAACCATGCCATAAGATAATACATTTTTTCTGGCATCTTTTAAGCTTTTACAGGTCAGGTTTTTTTGCATCATATCTTGATCTAAACCAGTCATGCAGATGGTAATAAACATACCACTGATAAAGGATTTCCAGAAGTAATTTTTATCTAAAATAGAATCAAAGTAAAAAGTTTTGGTGTAAGCACTTAATTCTTCAGCTTTCAATAAGTCTGCCCAATGCCAATTTAATTCTGCACTTATGTAATAAACTGCAATTACAACTGAACCTAGCATAAAGAGTGTTTGCAGCGTATCTGTCCAAACTATAGTTTTAATTCCGCCTTTAGCTGTATAAATCCAAATTAATAAAATGGATAATATTACCGTTACAAAAAAAGGAACTCCCCAACTTTCAAAAACAAAATACTGTAACACCGTTGCGACTAAAAACAAGCGAAATGAAGCACCCAAAACTCTAGAAATAAAGAAAAAGAAAGCTCCTGTTCGGTAACTTACCATCCCAAAACGTTGTTCTAAATATTGGTAGATTGAAGTGACATTCAAAGAATAGTAAATAGGTAAAAGTACATAAGCAATTATAATATAACCTACCAAATAGCCCATGACTACTTGCATATAACTAAATTGAGCATCGCCAACCCAACCAGGTACAGAAATAAAAGTAACACCACTTAAAGATGCCCCAACCATACCAAAAGCTACAATATACCAGGGTGATTTTCCTTCAGCTTTAAAAAAAGCTGCGTTAGAATCTTCCTTTCCGGTTAAATAGGAAATTAAAACTAGTACTCCGAAATATACTGCGATGAGTGCAAGAATATGAATAGGCTGCATAATTATAAATATGCTTACAAAATTAGCAAATTAGCTAAGCAAGCCTACTAATTATTGTATTTTTGAAACACAATAAATTTCAATGGATTTTTCTTCAAAATTATTAGAAAACGCAGTAGAAGAAATTGCTTATTTACCTGGAATTGGTAAAAGAACAGCGCTTCGATTAGCTTTACATTTATTAAATCAACCAGTAGAACGTACAACTGATTTAGCACAAGCCTTAGTCAATTTAAAAACGGAGATTAAGCATTGCGAAAAATGCAATAATATTAGTGATAAGTCGATTTGTGAAATATGTGCAAATGCCAATCGTAATCACCAAATTGTGTGTGTAGTTGAAGATATTAGAGATGTTATGGCTATTGAAAGTACAAATCAATACAACGGTATTTATCACGTTTTAGGCGGAAAAATTAGTCCTATTGATGGCATTGGGCCTAACCAACTAGAAATTAATAGTTTGGTAGAAAAAGTAAGGCAAAATGAAGTAGAAGAACTTATTTTTGCGCTGAGCAGTACGATGGAAGGAGACACAACCAATTTTTACATTTACAATCAAATAAAAGAGTTTGGAGTTAAAACATCTACCATTGCACGCGGAATTTCCGTAGGAGATGAGTTGGAGTTTGCAGATCAAGTAAGTTTAGGAAGAAGTATTGTAGATCGGGTGCCGTTTCAAAATTCATTAAAAAATTAAAACTTGGAATTATCGGTTATCATTTTAAATTATAAAGTCCCTGCGCATCTTTTGCTTTGCGTTGATTCAGTTTCAAAAGCAATTGAAAATATAGATGCTGAAATTATAGTAGCCGATAACCATTCGCAAGATAAAAGTCTTTCACTTTTAACTCATTTTTTTCCAGATGTAAAACAAATTCCAATCCAAGAAAACCTTGGTTTTTCTAAAGGAAATAACATTGCGGTGCAGCAAGCAAAAGGGAAATACATTTGCTTATTAAATCCTGATACCGTTTTAGCTGAAAATACGTTTCAGCAAGCTTTAGCTTATGCTAACCAAAAACCTAGACTAGGAGCACTTGGAATTCAATTAGTAGATGGTAAAGGCATGTTTTTGCCAGAAAGTAAGAGAAATATTCCGACTTTAAATGTAGCCGTTAAAAAGTTATTGGGCTCTGGTAAGTTTTATTATGCTAATCATTTAAATGAGAATGATATTGGCGAAGTTTCAATTTTAGTTGGAGCTTTTATGTTGATGCAAAAAAAACGATATTTAGAAGTAGGTGGTCTGGATGAAGACTATTTTATGTACGGAGAAGACATCGATTTAAGTTATCAATTCTTGAAAAAAAAATACATCAATTACTATTTGGGTAGTGTTTCTTGTCTTCATTTTAAAGGTGAAAGTACGGTAAAAGATATCAAATTTAGAAAGCGCTTTTTTGGAGCAATGCAACTTTTTTATAAAAAGCATTTTAGGTCTAATATGCTCATGTTATATATTGTCAATTTCGGCTTAAAAATCGCTCAGTTTTTTAGTATTGGTGTTGCTTCAGAGAAAACTAAAAAGGTAGATGTTAATTGTAATTTCTTGGTGTCTAATAACCAAAAATTATTGGAAACTTTACAAGAAAATGAAAGCCTAAAGATGATTTCAAAAAAGGAATTGCTTCAATTAGAGAAAGACTCCGCAAAGTTAATTTTTGATGCAGCTTATCTAGAATATTCAGAAATTATTCAGCAAATCAAAAAGTTGTCTACATCTAGATTCAATTTTAGAATTATCCCAAGAATTCATAATTTGTATTTAGGAAGCGATGGAAGTAGACAAGCTGCAGAAGTAAAATATTTCACTTTAAAGAAGTAAATCGCATCTGAATTTTTTATTTTGAAATATTTTAAAATAAAAGACGTGTATTTTTATTAAATTCGCAATTTAAATTTTAAAATACCTGAAAGGTTAAAGATATGGCAAAATTCGAACTTAAATTACCAAAAATGGGTGAAAGCGTTGCAGAAGCAACCTTAACCAATTGGTTAAAAGAAGTGGGAGATACAATTGAAGCTGATGAAGCAGTTTTAGAAATTGCTACTGATAAAGTTGACTCAGAAGTTCCTAGTGAAGTTGACGGTAAATTGGTGGAGAAACGCTTTGAAGTGGACGATGTAATTCAAGTTGGAGAAGTAATTGCTATTATTGAAACTGATGAAGAGGTAGAGACAGAAAATGAAGATGCACCGGCTAATGAAGTTGAAACTGAAGATGAATCAACTCCTGAAAAAGCAGCCGAAGTAGCTGAAACTTTTGTGAACCAAGGGAAAGCAACTGCAGACACAAATTACGCAGATAGTGATCGTTTTTATTCTCCTTTGGTTAAAAATATTGCTAAAACAGAAGGAATTAGCAAAGATGAATTAGACAGCATTCCAGGTACTGGCTTAGATGAAAGAGTTACTAAAGATGATATTTTACAGTATATAGAAGATAAAAAACAAGGTAAAGTAGCATCTACAAAGCCAGCTAAATCTACTGAAACTAAGCCTTCTGCTCCTACACCAAAACCTTCTGCGGCACCTGTAAACATTAATGCTGAAGACGAAGTTGTAGAAATGAGTCGTATGGGTAAGATGATTGCCCACCATATGGTAGCTAGTACACAAACTTCTGCTCACGTTCAATCTTTTATAGAAGTAGATGTAACCAATATTTGGAATTGGAGAAATAAACATAAAAATGAATTTCAAAAGAGAGAAGGAGAAAAACTTACATTTACTCCCATCTTTATGGAAGCAGTTGCAAAAGCCATAAAAGATTTTCCATTGATTAATATCTCTGTAGATGGAGATAAAATTATTAAGCGTAAGCGAATTAATTTAGGAATGGCGGCCGCATTGCCAGATGGAAATTTAATTGTACCTGTAATTAAAGATGCAGATCAATTAAACTTACTGGGTATGGCTAAAAAAGTAAACGATTTGGCCAATAGAGCAAGAAATGGAAAGTTAAAGCCAGATGATACCCAAGGTGGGACGTATACCGTAACCAACGTGGGAACTTTTGGAAGCATTATGGGCACACCCATTATAAATCAGCCGCAAGTTGGAATTCTTGCATTGGGTGCAATTAGAAAAGTTCCTGCTGTAATTGAAACACCAGAAGGCGATTTTATTGGAATTCGTTATAAGATGTTCTTATCTCATTCTTATGACCACCGTGTGGTTAATGGAGCACTTGGTGGACAATTTGTGCAACGAGTAGCTCAATATTTAGAAGCATTTGACACCCATCGAGAAGTTTAAAATTTTTATTAAATGATATTAAAAAAGCCGCTTTAAAGCGGCTTTTTCTCTAAGTAAAGGTTATACAACAGTATCATTATTCTTCAGTTTCCATTTCTGGAAATAAATTATCTAGATACATTTCTTTATCAAAATCATATAAATTTTGAATCATAGCATTATTTGGAAATCGATTTTCTAATTCTTCAATGCGTTTATTAGCTTCGTTGTGTTGTTCTAAAAGAATATAAGAAAATATTATATTCACTTCGTCTTGTAGTGGTAAATTACTGTTGCTTTCTGTTTCTTTATTGTTAGCTTTTTGTTCTTCTAAACGAGATTCAAACCACTTGATACTTTCTTTGTAATACGTTAGCGCTTCTTCTTTATTCCCTTTCTTTTCAGTTAAAATACCAGCTAAAACCCAGTTTTCGGCTTCGCTTGGTGACTTTTCAATTACAATTTTGGTTTGATTTAATGCTGCATCAAAATCTGCTTCTTGAAGATTGATTTGAATTAAATACGCGTGCGGTTCAGCATAGGTTTGATCAGCTTCAATAGCTGAATTCAATAACTTTACTGCAGCTTCCGTATTATTTTTCTGAAGCTGTTCAATAGCTTCATTATTCAATTGCTCTGCTAATTTTCTGTCATTTTTTTGTTCATTACAACTGCTTAATATAAATAAAGCAGCCAAACAAAAACTTAATAAATGCTTCATTAATTTGTTGGGTATGTAGGGTCTAAATAATCTGCTGTGCCATTCCCATTGGTATCAGGGAAGCTAACATTTCCTTCATCATCAATACTTATTTCATCTATGGTTGGAACTCCATCGCCATCATCATCACTATCTGCAAAGTTAGGTACACGATCTTCATCAGTATCATCATCAGACAATTCTCGCGTATTATTTAAATCTTCTAAGTGCGATGGAATGCCATCACTATCGTGGTCAATTACTCTAGATCTGAAAAGTTTATATGAAAAAATAATAGGTTCATAAGTTCCGATGTTAGAGTTTAAAGGCGGTTGATTAAAATAAGCCAAACCAGATGGGATAATAACGGCACCTGTTCCATAATCGTCATTAAAAGCAATAGTGCCATCAGGATTTTCAACAAAACCACTTGCACCGCGATGTTCTGTAAAAGCTTCTCTAAAACCAACAATGGTGCCTGATAAATCTATCCAAAGTGGGGTAGGAGACCCATCAAAAACATTATTTTCAATATTATAACCTTGATAAGTTACTAAAACTGAATCAGCAAAAAACGGCTTTCTCTCAGTAGCTGCACCTTCTCTAAGTTTCAGAATATATAAATCGTAATTTACGTCATCTCTTGTAACGCTTTTGGTGGTTAGTTCATCTACTTCAGATAATGGGATAACATCTTGAGGCGCATCTGGGCTATCTAAACGCTTAAATACAATTTTTTCGAAATTAGGATTTCCGCTTTCGTTTTCCACTTCGTAGTAGTGGCTTTCTAAAAAGGTCTGGATATCAATTTCATTTTCTAATCTTACTTCTTCGGCATCACGCGTAGGAATTTCTTCTCGACCATTGTCGTCATCTAAACAACTTACTGCCAAGGATAGAAAAATAGCTATAAAAAGTAGGTTTTTAAACTTGTTCATTATTCGTCTGCAATTTTGCCGCAAGATACAATTTTCTCTTATTTTTGTGAGTATAACCCTGGTAAGATATAAATATTATGCGCGTAGATAAATACTTGTGGTGTGTACGGTATTTTAAAACTAGAACAATAGCAACAACAGCCTGTAAAAAAGGACAGGTTAAAATTAATGACGAATCGGTTAAACCTTCGAGAGAAGTCTATCCAACCGATGTTTTGCAAGTTCGTAAAAACCAAATTAATTATAAGATAGAAGTTTTAGATTTGCCACCTTCTCGAGTTGGAGCCAAATTGGTCTCTATTTACGCATTAGATATTACTCCAAAAGAAAATCTTGAAAAATTAGATTTGTTGAAGTATTCTAAAGATTATTATCGAAAAAAAGGAACTGGCAGGCCCACCAAAAAAGATAGAAGAGATATTGACGATTATTTAGATGATGATGAAATTGATTTAGACTGGTAATGGCAACAGATGTTCACTTTTGGGAAAATTCATACAAAACAAATTCTACAGGCTGGGATTTGGGAGAAGTCTCACCGCCATTAAAAAACATAATTGATCAATTAGAAGACCAAGAACTTAAAATTCTTATCCCAGGTGCTGGTAATGCATATGAAGCAGAATATTTATTTCATAAAGGCTTTAGGAATACTTATGTACTTGATGTTTCTGAAGTTGCTTTACAAAACTTTAAAAACAGATGTCCCGAGTTTCCAACACATCAGATTTTAAATCAGGATTTTTTTGATGTTGAAATGCAGTTTGATTTAATTTTAGAGCAAACTTTTTTTTGTGCAATTCCACCTTCATTAAGAAGTGATTATGCATACAAAATGGCGAGTTTACTGCCTAAAGGAAAAGAATTGAAAGGCGTTTTATTTGATTTTCCATTAACTGAAAAAGGTCCGCCTTTTGGAGGCAGTAAAACAGAATATGTAGCTTACTTTCAGCCTTATTTTTTAATTAAACAACTATCAAGATGTACTACTTCTCATAAAAGTAGGGAAGATAAAGAACTTTTAATTAAACTAACACGCCTATGAAATCTGGTAATAGCATTCTAAATACAGCACAAATTCAACAAAAAACAAAACGGATTGCTTTTCAAATTCTAGAAGATCATATTCACGAAACTGAAATTGTAATTGTGGGAATTAAGAAATCGGGTTTCGCTTTTGCTGAAGCTATAGTGGCTCAGCTAAAAGAAATTTCCAGTTTAAATATTAAACTAGGCAGTATTAGCATCAACAAAAGGAATCCAATTGAAGACTTAGAAACTTCTCTTTTGGTTGAAGAATATAAAGGTAAGTCTGTGGTTATTGTTGATGACGTTTTAAACTCAGGAGCTACATTAATTTACGCGGTAAAACACTTTTTAGCAGTTCCGCTTAAGCAGCTTAAAACAGCAGTTTTGGTAGACCGAAGCCACAAGAAGTTCCCAGTTAAAGCTAACTACAAAGGTTTGTCTTTATCTACTTCTCTTCAAGAAACTGTTCAAGTTAAATTCGGGAAAAATGCAAATGTAAGCTTGTACTAAACTTACTTTTCTTTTGTGTTGATTCGTTGCCGAACGGCTTCAAATAGTAAAATGCCTGTAGCAACAGATACATTCATCGAGTCAATTTTACCTTGCATAGGGATAATAATATTTTGAGTTGAAGCTTCCCGCCATGCTTCAGAAAGTCCGTCTGCTTCAGTGCCAACTACTATTGCCGTTTTCAATTTATAATTGGGTTCGAGATACGAAACTGCATCTTGAAGAATAGCAGAATATATATTGAAGTGGTTTACTTTTAAAAAAGTAATAATGTCTTCTGTTTTGGCCGTAGCAATTTGATTGGTGAATACGGTACCAACGCTCGATCGAATAATGTTAGGATTGTATACATCAGTCTTAGGGTTGGCTATAATTACCGCATCTAGGTTTGCAGCATCTGCGGTTCTTAATATGGCACCTATATTGCCTGGTTTTTCGGGTGCTTCTGCTACTAAAATTAAAGCATTTTCATGTAATTTTAAATCACCTAAATGGTGTTTTTTCTCATTTACAATCGCAACAACACCTTCTGTTTTACTTCTGTAAGCTATTTTTTGGTAAGCGGCTTTATTTAATTGATAATCAACTTTCACTAAGTTTTTTAACTGGTTTAAAAAATTGGGGTCTACCATTTCTTCACAATAATAGAAGGATTCAATTTGATAATGGGCTTGGAGCAGTAACTCAATTTCACGTTGACCTTCAACCACAAAAACGCCTTCCTTTTTACGATTACGTGATTTTTCTTGCAACTGTAAAATGCGTTTTATTTTCGGATTTTGTAAACTCGTTATGTAATTATTGTCTTCCATAAAAAAAAAGAAACCGCTCCAAAAGTAAAACTTATGCAGCGGTTTAAATCTATTTTGAAATTTTATTTATAAATGTATAACTTCATCGTAGGCATCTGCAACAGCTTCCATTACTTCACTCATGGTAGGGTGTGGATGAATGGTTTTTAAAACTTCGTGTCCAGTTGTTTCTAATTTTCTACCTAAAACGGCTTCAGCAATCATATCGGTTACACCCGCTCCAAGCATGTGGCAGCCTAGCCATTCGCCATATTTAGCATCAAAAATAACTTTTACGAAACCATCTTTACTACCTTCTGCGCTTGCTTTACCAGATGCAGAGAAAGGAAACTTACCTACTTTAATTTCATAACCTGCTTCTT
>CBFIGU010000037.1:0-22000 GCA_965662165.1 Psychroflexus sp. | reverse complement strand
TTTTTGTTAGAAACTTCAGATTACGGAAAGATTGAAAGCACTATAGCTTATTTAGTTTCTTTACAAAAAGACGATTATCGAATACGCTTGTTTTCTTCAAACAGAACTAGCTTTTACGATAATGAAGTATCGAATTCATACTTAAGTTCATTGAATTTCACCTTCGTGGCGGCTTCAAAAGAATTGATAAAGCCCGCGCCAGAAAGTTTTTCAGAAGCTTATAAAAATAAACATGGTTATTACCCCAATCGTTTTGTAGTACGTGGCTTCGACTTAGCTTATGATGTCATTTTAAGAATGGCTTATACAGACCAAAAATTTGATGAAACGATTGACTTACCAGCCCCAACATCGTATTTTGAAAGTAAATTTAACTATCATAAATTCGATTTTGAAGAAGGCTATTACAATGACTCTCTCTTTTTAATTCAGTATTTAGATAATTTAGAAACGGAAGTAATTGAATAAGATAATTTCAAATTAAATAAAATTAGGCTTTCCACTTTACTTTGCAAAGTTTAAAACTCACTCATCAAATATATTAGTTAGGGATAGAAAGTAATCAAAACCCTACAAGCGTTTTAAACGCTTGTAGGGTTTATAAATCTTTACCATAGGAAAATTTTCAAACCCATTCGTAAAATTAAAATATTACTTGTTTAATGCTTTCATTTGGTCAACAAACATTTAACAAAATAAAAAACTCGCTATACGAAAAAAATAATTGAATTTTTGCAGATTTTCTGCAAAAATTCAATTGTATGTTTTGTAAGATTGTTTAATTAAAAATAAATAATATTAAGTATAGTTTAAAATTAATTCAATAATCAACGTGAATCTATTAGGTTTAAATTAAAATTTGCTTAATATTTAAAAATTATGTAATTTTAAAACAACTATTATGAAAAACACCGCAACACCGCAACACCGCAATTTAATTGGCTATCTTACATTAATATTGTGCTAATTTTTTGTATAGCTAATACAACAAATCTATTTGCACAAAATTCGAACTCTACAATACATTATTATTATATTGAAGAGGCAAGTATTGATTTACTAATTCCTAATAAGGTTACTAATAATACTGATGGTTCACAAACTTTCCACGCAGGAAACATAAATGAAGAAGCGATTTACAATTGGTACGATGAAGATGGAAATTTAATTTACAGTGGTTCAGATTTTACAGTAAACATTACCATTGCCAAAGAATATAAATTAGAAGTAATTGCAGATGCAGATGGACATAAAGATTATAAAACGGTTGCAACAGAAGATAAACGAAGTATTGAATATATAAGCCCAAATCCAGCGACTATTTCAACAGAAATTGGTTACCTAATTGCAGCCGGAGATAATGCCTTTATACAATTAACCCATTCGGTAACAGGAGTATATTACAATTATATTTTAGATGTAGAAAGCAATAGCATAAGCATACCTACAAACCAATTACCAACAGGCACCTATATAGTCAATCTTATTGCCAATGGAAATATGTTGGATGCAAAACAATTAATTATTAATTAAAAATATTAATTATGAAAACAATAATAAATACTGCAATTTTATTGATATTCATTTCGATGAATTCACAGAATTATACGCTTACAGATTATAATTGGACCATCGAAAAAATAGTTACAGCCGATGCAACGATTAATGCTATTGAAGATGAAAATAATAATGATATTCTCTTAATACAAAATTTAGAAAATAATGATGGTTTATATTATGGTTTTTCAGCCTGCAACGGGCTGATTTATCTAAATCAATCAGCACAGGGTTTTGATCTTTTATTATGGGGATGTGCTATAACTCCTGAATATACCGACATAGCTTCGTTTTTTTATAACACTTATTTATCAGAAGAATCTAATGAAGTAATTGATGATGAAGGCTTTTTGTATAGTCCTTTTACCTATGTTTTTAGAGAAGAAAATGGACTTGTTTACTTAGATATTACGAATCCAGAAGGTAGTGTAGCTACTTTTTGGGCAAGCACCTTAAGCAATAATGATATCGATAAAACTAAATTTTCAATTTATCCAAATCCTGTTTCTAATCAATTGCATATAGATAGTGATCAAGCAAAGATTGAGCAAATTATCATATATAACCTTAACGGTAAGCAAGTATTTAAAGTAGATTTCCATGAAGACCAATCCATTGAACTTAGCAATTTAGCTAAAGGCATGTATTTGGTAAAAGTTAAAACTGAAACAGGAAGTTTAACGAAGAAGTTGATTAAAAAGTAGTACATTATTTTTTAACTAAATCAAAACCCTGCAAGCGTTATAAACGCTTGCAGGGTTTTTAGATTTGTGTTTGTTTAAATAATTAATTGCTTTACTAAAAAGTTTTAGGTCCCATAAAATTAGCTGTGGTAGTTTCAATAAGTTCGCCTCTGCTATAAATTCCAATTTCCACTTTGTTTTTGTGTCCGTCCAATTCCATTGGATGAATGTTAATGAACAAACTACCTTTGTCTAAATCTTGCGGAGGTACTGTAGTGTATTCATCTCCTACTCTTGTGATTTTTCCTTTATGAGATATTAATTTAAAATGAACAGAATCTTTTTCAAAAGTGGTTTTATTAACCAATTTATAAGTGTAAACATTTCTAAGTTCACCGCTTTCTGTTGTTTCATATAAGTTTCCAGGTAATCTAAGAATTCTAGCTTCAACATCACTTCTTATAAATAATAGGCCAATTAAAATACCAACTAAGATGGAGAGTACTCCGGTGTAAGCTTTCATTCTTGTGGTAAACTTAAATTTGGCTTTCTTTTCGATATTTTCTTCAGATGCAAAACGAATTAGACCTTTTGGAAGGTTTATTTTTTCCATAATGTCATCACACTCGTCAATACAAGCAGTACAATTAACACATTCTAACTGTGTTCCGTTACGAATGTCTATTCCTGTAGGACAAACATGTACACATTGTTTACAGTCGATACAATCGCCATAACCTAAGGCTTGTCGGTCTTCGTTTTTTCTGAATTTTTTTCTTCCTTTTTCGGCTTCACCCCGTTTATGGTCGTAAGCCACAACTACAGATTTTTCATCGAGTAAAACGCCTTGTAATCTACCGTAAGGACAAGCAATTATACAAACTTGTTCTCTAAACCAAGCGAATACAAAATAAAATACAACGGTAAATATAATTAAGGGAATAAATGTACCTAAGTTACCACGTGGACCTTCGGTTACATATTGTAATAAACGGTCGCTACCAACCAAATAGGCTAAAAAGATGTTCGCGATTAAAAATGAAATAAACGCAAAAATGGTCCATTTGCTTCCTTTTTTTATAATCTTTTCTTTATTCCAAGGCATGCGATCGAGTTTCATTTGTTTATTTCGATCACCTTCAATAGCATATTCAATTCTTCTGAAAACCATTTCCATAAATATGGTTTGCGGACATATCCAACCACAGAAAATTCTTCCAAATGCTACAGTAAATAAAGCAAGTAAAACCACTAGTGTAATCATAGAGATTACGAACAAATAAAAGTCTTGTGGCCAAAATGGAAATCCAAAAATATTGAACTTGCGCTCTAACACATTAAACATTAAAAACTGATTGCCATTTACCTTAACAAAAGGAGATGCAAAAAGAAACAATAAAAGACCATAGCTAACCCATTTCCTGTACTTATATAAAATACCTGAAGGTTTTTTAGGGTACACCCAAGCTCGTTTTCCTTGGTCATCTAAAGTTCCAATGCTGTCTCTAAAGTTTTCGTTAGCGTCCATTTTATTTGTATTAAAAACGGCTATAGATATAGAATAATCCTATAGAATATAGCCGTTGTATTTTTTCTTTTTTTACTCTTCTGTGGGTTCCCAAATCTCACCTTCTGGAGCTTTCCCGTCAGTAGGATTATTTTCTTGTAAAGTAAGAACGTATGAAGCAACTTGTTGCATTTCTTTTGCAGATAAGTCTGCTTTCCAAGAAACCATACCTTTCCCAGGTCTTCCCCCTTCACTTATGGTTTTAAATACATTTTTAATTCCACCACCTAAAATCCAGTGTTTGTCGGTTAAGTTAGGACCAATTCCGCCGCCACCATCTGCTCGGTGACAAGCCACACAGTTTGTAGTAAAAACAGCTTCACCTGCACTTAATTCACTTTCATCTTCTAAGGCAACAACAGTTTCAAAATCAATAATATTTTCTGCCGTGGCTAAGTAAGCTTCAATGTCTTTTTCGGCTTGAGAAACTTCTGCAATATATTCTTCTGCCTGAGTATAATCTCCTACAATATGAAAACGAACTAAATAAAATATTGCAAAAACGATAGTTGCATAAAAGCCATATAGCCACCATGGCGGAAGCTTATTGTCTAATTCTTTAATACCATCGTAGTCATGATCTAGGATTATTTCGTGTTCTTCTTCAACTTCTCTAGATTTGGTCATGCTTTGTAAGAAAGCTTCAATTTTTGCAGGAACTTGGCTAGCTCTTTCAGCTTGAGCTTCGTCGTATCTTTTTTTGGCTTCTTCAGAAAGCGTCATATAAAGAATGTTCTTTAATGATGCTACAGAAGCTTCAATAGCAAGAGCAAATAGGAAAACCACTCCTAAAAATACTCCAGCTGTTGGAGATTCTATAATTGCCCATTGTCCAGGCTCAGTCTCTACAAGGTATTCGGTACCAAGCCAAGCTAGGCCAACTAAAATGATTATTCTTAAATAGGATTGTGTCTTCATAATGTAAATCGATTTTGGTCTTCGTTATCGGTTTCGTCTTCTTTTAGTGGGATTTCACTTACTTTCTGTATGTACTCTTTTTTTGCAGTAAAGACCCACCAAAAAAGGATTACAAAAAAGCTGAAGAAAATTAAAAGTGAAATAATGGGGTAGAGTTCTACCCCTTCTATAGTTTCTAAATATTGTTTAGCGAATTTCATAATGATTCATTTTTATTCAGTTGAAGCAGAAGCTTCTTCTGGTTGTACAATTTTAATATCTGTACCAAGACGTTGTAAGTAAGCAATTACAGCAGTAATTTCTCGGTTTCTCATCTCTACGAACTCAAGTCCATTTTCTTCAGCATATTTTTTAGATGCTTCGTAAGATTTTACAAAATCTGGGTCGTTGTATAAATTTTGTTCAATTTTAATTCCTTGTTCTAGCATACTTTGTTGGACATTAGCAATTTCTTCTTCGGTATAAGGAACACCAAGCTGAACCATTGTTTTTAATTTATCTGCAGTAGACGACTTGTCTAGCTCATTTTCAATAAGCCATTGGTATGCTGGCATAATTGAACCTGAACTGGTACTTTGCGGATCGTACATGTGGTTAAAGTGCCAGTTATCTGAGTATTTTCCACCTACTCGTAATAAATCTGGACCTGTACGTTTACTACCCCATAAGAATGGTCTGTCGTAAACAAATTCTCCACCTTTAGCATATTCTCCATAACGCTCAACTTCAGAACGGAATGGGCGAACCATTTGTGAGTGACAACCAACACAACCTTCGCGTATGTAGATATCTCTACCTTCTAGTTCTAATGGCGTATAAGGGGTTACACTTGTTATGGTAGGAACATTTGATTTAACTAAAAGCGTAGGAACTATTTGAACGATTCCACCAATTAAAATGGCAACTGTAGCTAAAATGGTTAATTGTATAGGTTTTCTTTCTAACCAAGAGTGAAAAGCTTCTCCAGAAACTCTACCGCTCTTAACACGTTGTAGTGGAGCCGCTTCGGCTAATTCGTCGGTCACGGCAGATCCAGATCGAATAGTCATAATTACGTTATACAGTAAAAGGAACATACCTGATATGTAGAGTGTACCACCAATGGCACGCATCCAATACATTGGCATAATTTCAGAAACGGTTTCTAAAAAGTTACCATATACTAAAGTGCCGTCTGGGTTAAAATCTTTCCACATTAATGCCTGTACAAATCCAGCTACATACAATGGTAAGGAATATAATACAATACCTAATGTCCCTACCCAAAAGTGTGCATTGGCAAGACCAATAGAGTGTAATTTAGTTTTAAATAATTTTGGAATAAGGAAATAGATCATACCAAAGGTTAGGAATCCATTCCAAGCTAAAGCTCCCACGTGAACGTGTGCAATAATCCAATCTGTAAAATGAGCAATAGCATTTACGTTTTTAAGTGAAAGCATCGGACCTTCAAAAGTAGCCATACCATAGCCAGTTATTGCTACTACCATAAATTTAAGTACAGGGTTTGTTCTCACTTTATCCCAAGCTCCACGAAGAGTTAATAAACCGTTGATCATTCCACCCCAAGATGGCATAATTAGCATTACTGAAAAAGTAACTCCTAAGTTTTGTGCCCAGTCTGGAAGTGCAGAATACAATAAGTGGTGTGGTCCTGCCCAGATGTAGATAAAAATAAGCGACCAAAAGTGAATAATAGATAATTTATAAGAATATACAGGACGATTGGCTGCTTTAGGAACAAAATAATACATTAAACCTAAGAACGGTGTAGTTAAGAAGAATGCAACTGCATTATGTCCGTACCACCATTGCACTAAAGCATCTTGAACTCCTGCGTAAGCAGAATAAGATTTTAATGCAGATACAGGAAGTGCTAAGGAATTAAAAATGTGTAAAACAGCAACCGTTACAAATGTGGCTAGGTAAAACCAAATGGCAACATATAAATGGCGTTGTCTTCTTTTAAGAATGGTACCGATTAGGTTCCACCCAAATGAAACCCAAATTATTGCTATAGCAACATCTATTGGCCATTCTAGCTCAGCATATTCTTTTGATGTGCTAAAACCGAGGGGTAAGGTGATAGCAGCTGCAACAATAATTAATTGCCATCCCCAAAAGTTAATATTACTCAAGGCATCACTAAACATTCTAGCTTTAAGTAATCGTTGAGAAGAATAATAAACTCCAGCAAAAATAGCATTACCCACAAAAGCAAAAATCACGGCATTGGTGTGTAATGGTCTTAAACGGCCAAAACTCAACCAAGATATGCCATCTGTGAGTTGTGGGAAAATAAACATAAAAGCGAGCAAAAGCCCAACGGTCATTCCAATAAGACCCCAAAAGATGGTGGCATATAAGAATTTTTTTACGATTTTGTTATCGTAATGAAACTGTTGTACATCCATAATTAATTTTGTTTTTGTTCTTGGGTAGATGAATTTTCTGAGTTGCTTTTTACTAACTCATCGTCGAAAAGCATTCGTACTGAAGGTGTATAACTATCGTCGTATTGTCCATTTTTAACAGATAAAATAAATACGACTAGAAATACAAGCGCTACTATAATACTTATGGCAAGAAGTCCGTAAATCACACTCATGGTTCTAAATTTTCCGACAAATGTAAAAGCGAAGTTAAATTTGAAAAATGACGATAATCAGGTTTGATAGATTAAATGGTCTTTGTGCTTAAAATTATTTTGTTAAAATATATTTCTTGAAAAATAAAAATGACTAAATTTGTCATGAATACATATGTCAACATGAAACTTGTTAATACCAAACGAAAAAAGTTAAAACTTAAAATCTGTGATTTAGCACAGCTTGTTGGTGTAGATTCAAGTTTAATGAGCAGAATTATTTCAGGTAAACGTCATCCTACATTAAAACAGTTAAAAAAAATTAGTGAAGTGATGAGTTTAGATTATAATGAGCTGCTTAAAGAGTTTTTAAGTAACCAAGTAATCGATTTATTGAAACCTTATCCTAATTTAGCAGAAGATATAATTGCAGTTGCTGAAGAACGGATAACCTATCTCACAGGTGAAGATAAATTTCAAATTATAAAGCCTGACAAGCAAATAAGTAAATTATTGAATGGTGCAGACCATCTTCACGAAAAGTGGCAAGCCAAAAAACCTCTAGATAGTTTGCAAGTTCAAAAAATGCATGAATATTTTCATACAGCTTACACTTACGAAAGTAATCGAATAGAAGGAAATACATTAACTCTAAGTGAAACTCATCTTGTAATTAATGATGGTATTACTATAGGTGGTAAAAGTATGCGCGAGCATTTAGAACTTATCAATCATAAAGAAGCTATTGACTTAATACTAGATTTTGTTGAAAATAAAATACACTTCAATGCTTTTTATCTGAAACAAATTCATCAATTAGTATTAAAAGGTGTAGATAATAGAAATGCTGGTGTATATCGGTCAGTGCCTGTAAGAATATCAGGTAGTGCACATTTACCACCAGAGCCATACAAGATAGATAAATTAATGGAAGATTATTTTTTGTTTTATGAAATGCAAAAGAAAGTTTTGCACCCGTTGATTTTAGCAGCAGAAATGCATGAGCGATTGGTATCAATTCATCCTTTTATAGACGGTAATGGTAGTACATCACGTTTGGTAATGAATTTAATTTTGCTGCAACACGGTTATACTTTAGTCAATTTAAAAGGTGATCCTGATCAAAAAGCAAACTATTTCAATGCACTTGAAGCTGTTCAGGTTAATCATGAAAATAAACACTTTCATAAATTAATTGTAGATTCTGCAATTGAGTCACTTCAAGAGCATATTCATTTAGCTGGATAGTAAAAGTTGTTTCATTTTTGGAGCAACTTTTTTTAATTTATTGTAAGAAGAAATTTATTTTTTGCAGTAAATTAAAGACAGTACAATTGATTTCACAGGTTTGTTTATATTTATCCTAAAAAATATCCATGCCAAAGTTTTTAGTTTCATTATTGGTTTTACTGCTATCCTTTTTTTCAGTTGAAGCACAGTTGTTAAAAGACGCTTCTTCATTTACTCTTAAAGACAGTTTGCGTGGAGGTTTACGACCTGAGAGAAGTAATTTTGATGTTTTACATTACAATCTAGAATTGCAATTAAATCCAGAAGAACGTACTATAATTGGGAGCAATGATATTAAGTTTAAGACCTTAGGTAAATTACCTAAAATGCAATTAGATTTATATGAAAACTTAACTATAGACTCCATTGTTTTTCAAAACCGAAGTTTAAGCTACCATCGTAAATACAATGCATTTTTTATAACTTTTGAAGAAGAGCTACATCCTGATGAAGTTTATCAAATTCAAGTTTTTTATAGCGGGTATCCTACTGTAGCTAAAAAAGCACCATGGGATGGTGGATTTGTTTTTAAAAAAGATCAAAATGGTAAACCTTGGATTGGTTTAGCTGTTCAAGGTGACGGCGCCAGTCTTTGGTTTCCGAATAAAGATCACTTAAGTGATGAGCCAGATGAAGGTGTAGACATTAAAGTGAGTGTTCCAAACGGTTTAATGAATGTATCTAACGGACGATTGATTGCTAAAAATCCACAAGAAAATGATTATACACAATGGCACTGGCGTGTAACGCAGCCTATTAATAATTATAATATTACTGTCAATATTGGAGATTATATTCATTTTGAAGATCGTTTTCGAGATTTAGATATAGATTACTATGTTTTGCCTTACCATTTAGAGAAAGCAAAAAAACAATTTGAACAGGTAAAGCCTATGATGGAATGTTTTTATGACAAGCTAGGTGAGTATCCATTTAAAGAAGATAGTTATAAGTTGATAGAAACTCCTTACCTAGGAATGGAACACCAAAGTGCTGTAGCTTATGGAAATCAATATATGAATGGATATTTAGGGACAGATTTATCTGGTACAGGATATGGTTTGACTTGGGATTTTATCATCATTCATGAAACTGCACATGAATGGTTTGGAAACAGCATTTCTGTAGCTGATATTGCTGATTTATGGATTCATGAAGGTTTTACCACCTATGCAGAATCTATTTTTATTGAATGTAATCAAGGAAAAGAAGCTGCGCAGTCGTATTTATTTGGTATTCGAAAAAATATCAAAAATGAAAGACGAATGATAGGAAATTATGGTGTAAATCATTCAGGTCCTGGTGATATTTATTACAAAGGGGCTAATATGTTGGGAACTTTAAGAAGTATTGTGAATGATGATGAGTTGTGGTGGAAAACCTTGAAATCTTTTGTGAAAGACTTTAAACATAGCGTAACCGATACAGAAGAAGTTATAAGTTACTTTAATGAAAAGCTTGGTAAAGATTATACTTCATTTTTTAAACAATACTTGTACTATAAAGATATTCCTGTATTGCAATTTAGAAAAAACAAAAAAAGGGTAGATGCTCGATGGAAAGTACATGCTAAAAACTTTGAAATGCCAATTGACCTTGGTTTTGTTGGTGATGATTTAACTTATAGATTAAACTTAACCAACAATTGGATAAAGACCGAGTTGCGTATGAAAGATTTAGAAAATCTAAAAATAGATATTTTTAATTTTTATATAGATGTAGAATTTTTAGATGAAGAATAGCTAATTGAACTGAAACAAACATGGATTTAATTTCAGTTCAATCAAAAATCATCTATTTCTATTAAAATGAAGTATTAAAATTGAGTGTTAGTCCAGAACTTTCAGGAACAAATCTACACACCCCACCTACACAAACAAGTCCGCCACGTTGGCGACCATAGTTTAAAGCAATTCGGTAAGCACCTATTCTATAGGCACCACCAATGTTTACATAATGTACCTGTTCACTTTCTTTTTCGCTTCCGTAATTCCAGATATCCCAAAGATAAATCGATAGATTTTCGTTAAAGTTATATTCAATTGTACCACCAACCCAATCTTCTCGATCACCAACAGCCCACATTTTTTCAAGTTCAACTCGTATGGATTGTTTAGCATTAAAGTTATAGGTAGCTTCAGAAGTAATAATATCAGCTCTTACTAAATCGCCACCGCCCAATAAACGCTGATCATAATATTGATTAATATAATTGAATCCTAAATGCCATGTTTCATCTAGCTTTTTCTTGATTTCTATACTGTAATCTGAAAAATATTTATTTCCTCTCCCAAAAAAATCAACATCATAATCTGGTGGATTAAAAGTATAAACGCCAGGTAGATTGTACCAAGTTGAAAAGTTTAAATAAATATGAGTTCCATATTTACCACCTAATGTGCTTTCTTCTTTAAACTTATAGAAAAAATCAATTTGGCCACCAGTTTCACCAGAACGCATTACCTGAGCATCTTCGAATAAAGTGTTTTGTTGTGCTTGAAATACGTAGATATTAGCTAGTAGTGAATGATGTTGTTTGGTTAGTGCAGGTACAAAATTCACAAAGGTATCTAAGTAATCAAAACTTGTAGAAAGTTCGCCTTGAAAATCAGTAAAAACAGATGGTTCACGTTGGGAGAAAAAACCCATATTTTCAATACGGCGAAGACTCACATCAACTCCTAAGCCTGTTTGAGAGTATCCAAAGTTTAAAGTAACGGCATTTCCAGTTCTTGCAAAATCATTAGATAGTTGATTTTGCACATTTAATATGCCGTCTTTCGATTTATAATTTATTTCTGCATTAGCATAAAATGAACCAATTAAATAATCTGCTCTTAAAGAATAAGCATTGGTTAAATCATCATAATCTGGGTTGTTGAGTTGCGGATATTGGTCTAATGATTCATATCGTCCTAAGTAACTAAAGCCTAGGCTTAAGTCTTGATTTTTTTCATATAAATTTAAATATTCACCTAAAAAGAAGTTGGCATCAAAACCAAATAAATCTCCAGAAGTAACATCAAATCCCGAGCGTTGTCTTCCGTAAAACGCTGTAAAATCTATGTTGTAGTTAGGGCTAAATTTTACTCTAGCTCCACGAACTGCAGAATTTATACCAAGTGCACGATCTTCCCAAGCTCTAAAAATCATTCCATTACCAAACTGCTCGTAAAAATGACCAAATGTAAAATCCCATTTTTCATCTTTATAGTTCACGTAATAAATACCAAGGTTTGTACCTTCAAATTGTGGGTTGTAGTTTAGCAGTGCATTTTGCTCATAAGCTTCAACTTGAACGCCAGCAGTCCATTTTTTGTAATTGTAATTGGCGTATAAGTAGTTGTTTGATCTAAACGGGTCGTCAGGAACTATTGCGCTTTCAAGGCCTTCATCTTCTACATAATATTGCATGTTAGACTCTATGCCACCGTAAAATCGACCTATATTTTTATCATCTTCTTCTTTAGATTCGGTCTGAGCATAGCTTTGCAAACAAATAAATAGAAATAAAAAATAATAGTTAGGGGTCTTAATAATGTACTCCATTTATTGTAGTTCTTTTAAAACTTCATACATTTCATATTCAGCACCTTGAGTGTAGCCATTAAAGATGTGCTCTATTTTTGAGTTTTTTACTACTATAGAATAGGGTATGTTTACAATTGAAAGTGCTCTTTTTAATTTTTGATTACCATCTAGTAAAACTTGATATGGCCATGCCTTTCCGTTTAAAAGTGGTCTAACTCTCCTTTGAGTTCTAGAATCGTCTGTAGATACAGCAATAAGCTCCATATTTAATTCTTTACTCCACTCTTCATAATGTTCATTAATTGCTTCTAATTCACTAATGCATGGTGCACACCAAGTTGCCCAAAAAGAGAAAACATAAATTTTATCTTTTTCGTTAAAATCATTGACAATATGTACAGGTTTATTTTTTAAATCTTTGATACTAATATTAGGCATCTTTTCTTGTGAAAAGACGAAAGAGCTACTAAAGATAAAAAGGAACAGAATAATTCTCATGAAGTAAAAATGATTAAGTGTTAATATAAAATTAAATTTATTTTTCAAATTAACTAAAACTTAATAATAAAATGATACTTTTGACTATAAATCTTATCAAAAATCTTAACTATGAAACTAAAATTACTTCTTTTTACCCTTTGCTTAACAAGTTTTTTAGGGTTTTCGCAATTACCAAACAACTCTGTAGCACCAAATTTTACAGCAGTAGACCTTGACGGGAATACACACACACTACAAGATTATTTAGATGATGGTAAAACTGTTATTTTGAATGTATCTGCTACGTGGTGCGGACCATGTTGGAATTACAAACAAACCGGAGCATTGTCTGATATTCATTATGCTTATGGTGAAGATGCATCTGATGAAGTTGTGATTCTATACGTAGAAGGAGATCCTAGTACAACTACAGCAGACTTGAACGGGACTGGAAACAATACCATTGGAGACTGGGTTTCAACTACTCCCTTCCCAATAATAGATAGTGCTACTATCGCTAATCAATACCAAATTACATATTTTCCTACTGTATATAGAATCTGCCCTGATGGCTTAGTCTCAGAAGCTGGACAATTGAGCTCAGCAAATTGGAATTCTAACATTAATGCTAACTGCGGTTCATTGGCTGGTGTAGATGAACTTGCAAGAATAGAAGTTGAAGATGCTGTAATTTGTGATAATAATGTCGCAACTGATATGGATGTAGAATTGACTAATTTTGGGAACAATACTATTACAAATGTAGAAATAGCTGCTAATGTAGGTGGTAATGTTCAAACTTTTTCTGAAAGTGTTACTGTATCAAAGTTTGGTCGTACAACGGTTTCTATTGACCCTGTAATCGATACCAATCAAGATATATCTTTTGAGATAATTTCTATTAATGGAAACACGCCAACTAATACAGATATGTCTACATCTTCTCCGTCTATAGAGTCTCCTGAAGCTGGTCAAGAGATAGAAGTTCATATATATACCGATAACTATCCAAGTGAAATTACTTGGAATATGAAAGATGATGCTGGTAACATAGTTGCTTCTGGAGGTCCTTATCAACCTGGAACAGAAGATCAGTGGGGAGGTGGCGGCCCTGATGCGCATACAACCAAAATACAATCAGTAACTCTTCCAACTGAAGGCGTATGCTATAGCGTAGAATTATTTGATGAATTTGGAGACGGTTGGGGTTTTTCAAATGGAAATGTAGATCCTGGTGTTGCTATTTTTTACGAAGGTGAAATGATTTTTTCTAGAACAAGTGTTGGTGATTTTGGCGATGCTTTAGAAATAGAACCTGCAGTGAAATACGTTGAACCATTAGGCTTAGATGTATTCGATACTTTCAACTTTACAATGTTTCCAAATCCAACAGACGGAGAGCTAAAATTATCAGCTAACGAAAATTTTGAATTTGAAATTTTTACCTTACAAGGAAAAAGAGTATTTCAACAAAAAGCGGAATCTAGCTTTTATAATGCAGACTTGTCAGAATTTCAAAGTGGAGTTTATTTATTGAAAGTAAGCATTGATGGTAGCTCTAAAACTCAAAAATTAATAATTAAATAAATGCCCATGTTAAAAATGAAAACCAGTAACTTTTTATTAGCTATTCTTCTATTTTCTTCTGTAATTATTACTTCTTGCAGTAGTGACGATGATGCACCACAAAATCAAGATGCGATTGTATTAAATGTTGAAAAAGCAGATGGAACTCTTTTTCAGGATGGAGAAGTAGTTACATTTAGCGAAGTTGGTACCACCGATGGAAGAAATGAAGAAGGTAAATTGAAATACTACTTGAGAAATGTAGGTAACGAAGATATTAATGTAAAGATTGAGGTTGCCGATATGCGTGGTACAGATGGTTCATTATTTACATTTTGTGTTCAACCAATTTGCGTATTTGATGTTCAAGTAGGAGATGTTTATCCACCTAGTGGAACAACAATAGCTCCTAATCAGCTAAATAGCCAAGATGATTACTTTATTAATAATGATCCAGGAGACGCAGCTACTACATCAATTGAATACGATTTACGTTTTTATGTAGAAGATGAAAGTGGAAGCCAAACTAATGAGTTGACCATTACTTATCGTTACATGCCTAATTAACTAGGTTATAATTGTGCTAACTTAAAATTAAAATAAAAGTGAAGAATCATTTGTTAATCAATTGAATTCTTCACTTTTTGTTTATTTTGTATATTTCGTTTTTAAAATATAATAATCATGAAGATTATAAATTCTAGTTGTTTTTTCATAATGCTCCTTTTAGTTTTTGTGAGCTGTAGTGAAAAGTATGAGATTAATGCAGGAGATTCTGGAATTTTTGCAACACATAATTCAAGTACAAGAGTTGTTGGTCAGGAAACATCTATACGTGTGTTTACTGAAGCAGGTGAAGAAGTGACAGAACAATCTGTAATTTTTGTTAATGGTGAAGAAATACAAGGCAATACCTTTACTGCTGAAGAAACAGGTTTTTATGAAGTAGTTGCCAATTATTTTAATCTTGAAGCTACAGAACTTTTTATTGAGTATCAGGATGGGAGTCAAACCAATTACAAAAAAAGAGTTTTAGTAGAAGATTATACTGGCACTTGGTGTGGTTGGTGTCCACGCGTTTCTCAAGGTATGAAATTAGTTGATGGCGTTACAGATGATGTGGTATTTATAGCTATACACAGAGCGCCTGTTGGAACAACTGATCCTTATAATTATACCAATGCAGAATCTTTAGAACAATTTATAAATACGCCAGGTTATCCAAAAGGTTTTATTAATAGAACAAACCAATGGAAGTTTCCAGAGCCTGCTAACATAGAGCAAGTTGTTGAACATACTCGCGGAAGTAACCCACAGTTAGGTCTAGCCATTCATTCATCTGTGAATAATAATGTTTTAGATGTTGATGTAAATGTTGGTTTTGGGAAAAATTTTAGCAATCTTAAGTTAGTTGTTCAGGTTTTAGAAGATAATTTAGTTTGGCCACAAGTTAATTATACTGAATATTATGGCGGTGAAAATCCAATTCCAGAATATGTTCATAATTATACCTTACGCTATACAGCAACAGACATTTTAGGTGACGAAATACCTAATGCCGAAATTATTAATGGCGGTTCTTATACTAGAAACTTACAAATTCCAATTCCAGATAATGTAGAAAGTATTTCGGAGCTAGATATTGTAGCTTTTGTTGTAAATACAGAAGGTGAAGTAATTAATGTAAGGAAAGCTAACCTAGGTGAACAGCAAACTTTCGAAATTGAATAATATAGCGAAAGCTTTAAAAATTAACAGCAAATCCCGCCTTAAAAGCGGGATTTGTTATTTAAAATAATGAATTATAATACTAATTATAATTTTCCAAATCGTTCAAAAGCTGCTTTTTCTAGGTTTTCTCTATGATCTGGGTGTGCAATAGAAATTAGTGCTTTTGCTCGTTGAGAAAGGTTTTTTCCGTACAAGTTCACAATTCCATATTCTGTTGCAATGTAATGAACGTGAGCACGAGTAGTAGTTACGCCAGCACCTTCATTAAGGAATGGAGTAATTTTTGAAATTCCTTTTTTAGTTATTGAAGGCATAGCTATAATGGCTTTTCCACCTTCAGATAAAGATGCACCACGAATAAAATCCATTTGTCCGCCAACACCAGAAAATTGCATTCTACCGATGGTATCTGCACAAACCTGACCTGTTAAATCTATTTCTATGGCAGAGTTAATAGCAGTTACTTTAGGGTTCTTTCTAATTAAGGCAGTATCGTTGGTATAGGAAGCTTCCTTAAAGTGAACAACTGGATTGTCATCAATAAAGTCATATAATTTTTGTGATCCCATAGCAAAACAAGTTACTATTTTTCCGTTTTTAACCACTTTATGTTCACCTGTAATAATTCCTTTTTCAACTAGAGGTAAAATTCCGTCAGAAAACATCTCAGTATGTATTCCTAAAGACTTTCTGTCGCCAAGATTGTTTAAAACAGCATTTGGTATGGCTCCAATTCCCATTTGTAAAGTTGCTCCGTCTTCAACTAATTCAGAAATATACTTTCCTATTTGTTGCTCTGTTTCGTTGGGCGCTAATGCATCGTGACTGTAAATTGGAGTTTCGTGTTCAACTGCAAAATCAATATCATTTATATGCACATTTCCATCTCCGTGAGAACGTGGAACATGAGAATTTACTTGCGCAACAACTATTTTTGCGGTTTGTATAGCTGCCAAAGTAACATCTATAGAAACTCCTAAAGAGCAAAAGCCATGTTTGTCTGGTGGAGAAACTTGAATAAATGCTACGTCTAAGGGTAAAATATTCTTCTTAAAAAGCAAGCTAATTTCACTTAAGAAAATAGGAATATAATCTCCCACGGAAGAATTTACGGCTTTTCTAACGTTTCCGCCAACAAAGCAGGAGTTTGTTTTAAATGCTTTAGAATAAGGACTTTGGGTATAAAGCGCTTCTCCTTCAGTATGCATTTGTACAATTTCTACGTTTTCTATATTTTGATAGTTATTGCAAAGCCCATCAATTAAATATTTAGGCGTCATTGCTGCACCCTGAAAAAATATTCGATTACCAGACTTTACTTTATGTACAGCTTCTTCTCGATTTACGTAAATCATATTATTTTTAATTTTTAGCAAAGGTAAAAAGTCTTTTAAATTGTGTAATTGATATTTATCACTAATCAGGTAAAAGCTTATATTAACTTTAAAACAAAGCCTATTTATTATGCTTACTTTTGGAAAAAGTTCAACAAATATTAAAATTACTTAGTTCATGAAAAAAGGATTCAAAATTGCGGGGATTGTAATCTTTACGCTAATTATAATTCTGCTTGTTTCTCCTTTTTTATTTAAAGGCAAAATAGAAACATTCATTAAAAATGAAATTAATAAAAGCATTAACGCAAATGTAAGTTGGGAAGAGCTTGACCTTAGTCTTTTGCGAAATTTTCCTAATGCTTCGGTAAGTCTAAACAAAATTGCAGTAGCCAATAAAGCGCCATTTCAAGGCGATACGCTTTTTTACGCAGATCAAGTAAATGTAAAAATGGGGCTAATGCAACTTTTTAAAAGTGAAGGTTATAGCTTAGATGAATTTAGTTTAAATACACCCAAGATTTATTTAAAGACCAATACAGAAGGAGCGGCCAATTGGGATATTGCAAAAGCTTCAGATGGTGAAGACCAACCAACCGAAAGTAAAGAATCTTCTAATTTTCAACTCAATTTAAAACATTATGAAATCAATAATGCTACTCTGGTCTATTTAGACCAAAAAGCTAAGATGTCTTTTAAATTAGATTCATTTAACCATGCTGGAGATGGAGATTTTACATCAACTATTTTCAATTTAAGTACGCACACAGATACTTATGTTAGCCTAGATATGGAAGATACAAACTATCTAGAGCGTAATTACTTTGAATTAGATGCAGATTTAGGAGTAGATTTAGATAAAATGAAGTTTACTTTTAAAGAAAACAAAGCCAACATTAATCAACTGGCTTTAGAATTTGATGGGTATTATCAAATGAATGAAAATGACCAGGAAATGGACATCAAGTTTAGTACACCAACATCAGATTTTAAAAACTTTTTAGCGCTTATTCCTGAAGCTTATGCCAGCAGTATTGATGGAGTAGAAACTACAGGAAATTTCGATATTAAGGGTCATGTGTATGGAAATATGGATGAAAAATATATTCCAAAATTAGATATTAATATAGACAGTAAACAAGCGTCATTTAACTATCCAAGTTTGCCTAAGAAAGTAGAAGATATTTCAATGGATATTCAAATTCTTAATACTACTGGTTTAGTTGAAGATACTCAAATTAACATTAGTGATGCACAATTTAGAATTGATAACGATCAGTTTGCAGGTAAGCTTAGCTTAAGTCAATTAACTACAAATATGTTGGTAGATTTAAGTGCGATAGGGACTTTGAATTTGAATAAACTAAGTCAAGTTTATCCAATTGAAGGCGATTTGAATCTAAACGGAAAATTGAGTGCTGATATCAATGCAAAATTCGATATGAATGCTATTGAGCAAGAGCGTTATCAAGATGTAAAAACACAAGGAAGTCTTTTACTAAAAGATTTTAGATATGAAGACGACGCATTGCCAAATGCTTATGATATTAATGAAGCCTTGGTGCAATTTTCTACCAACAATATTCAATTGAAGAAATTTGGAATGCAAACTGGCTCAACCGATTTATCTGCCCAAGGAAAATTAGATAATTTAATGGGTTTTATGTTTAGTGATCAAGCGTTGAAAGGCAGATTTACGGCTACAAGCACAAATTTTGCAATTTCAGATTTTATGATGCCAGAAGAAGCTGTTGCTGATGATGCTGAACAAGAAACCAAAGAAACTGAGCAAAAAAATCCTACTACAGAAGAAGCTATAAAAATTCCAGACTTTCTAGATATTGTTTTAGACTTTTCTGCAGATCGTGTATTGTATGATAAAATGCAGCTTACCAATGCAACTGGGAGCATGATTATTAAAAATGAGCAAGCACAACTGCAAGATGTTTCAGCTCAATTATTTGGTGGAAGTATAACTTTAAATGGAAAAGTTTCTACCAAAAACAAGCAACCTGATTTCGATATGAAAATGGGCTTAGCTAAAATTAATATTTCAGAAGTAATTTCTCAAATGGATTTTGCCAAAGCCTTGGTTCCAATTGCTACGGCATTAGTTGGTGAAGTTTCTACCAACTTTAACTTATCTGGAAACTTAACCAAAGATTTTTCACCCATATTTAACTCATTAACAGGCGGAGCTTTAGCCGAAATAGATCAAGCAAAAGTGGACCCGAGTAAAACACCTTTACTAAGTCAACTTAATCAAAATTTAGAATTAGTAGACTTTTCAAAAATTAAATTAGATGGTTTACAAACTCAAGCCAGTTTTAAAGATGGAAAAATAAACGTAAAACCTTTTAACTTTGAAATAGAAGGTGTAAAAGTGAATGTGAATGGTAGTCATAATTTTGATGCTAGCATGAATTATACGTTAGATATTAAGATACCTGCTAATAAACTTGGAAACAATATTAGCACTGAGCTGGCAAAGCTTTCTGGAGAAAATGCAAGCCAAATGTTTGTAGATTTGCCTGTAAACATTGGTGGTAGTTTTAGTAATCCACAATTGCAAATGAATATGCAAAACGCTGTTAAAGATCTAACTGCAAGAATTATTGAAAAGCAAAAGGAAAATCTAAAAGACCAAGTAAAAAATGAAGTAGGCGATAAAATTAAAGACCTTTTAGGTGGTGGCAACAAAAGCGAAAAAGATTCTACCAAAACACAATCTAACCAAGATAAAGTAGAAGATAAAGTGAAAGATATTATGGGTGGTTTGTTTGGTGGAAAAAAGAAAAAGTAATGCTAATGGCATACTAGCTTGATAAACAATTCTTTTATGAAAAATAGATTAAAATAAATTACATTTTTAGAGTTCACATAAATTAATTTATTTATATATTTGCAACTCGAAAAATTTAACTGAACGTAAATACTATTATATGTTGATAATTAAAGTAAAAGATGGTGAGAAAATAGATCGCGCGCTTAAACGCTTAAAAAGAAAATTCCGCGATACTAAAGTTTTACAAACTTTACGTGATAAAAAAGAATTCACGAAGCCTTCTGTTTCAAAGAGACAGCAAATTAAAAAAGCAGAATACATTCAGTCTATTAAAGAGAAAGAGAACCTGTAAGTAAAACGAGTTCAGTTTAAAATATATACAACCAGCATCTTTTTAGATGTTGGTTTTTTTGTTGCTATTTTTCAAATAAAAATATGACGTAGCAAAATAGAATACCTTATTTTTGAAATTAAACCTATTTCATGAAAAAAATATTAGCATTTACAGGTTCCAATTCCAGTACATCAATCAATGCCAAATTATTAGCATACGTAACTCAAAAAATTACTCAACACGAAGTTACACAGCTAGATTTAAAGGAATTTGATGTTCCAATCTATTCTGAAGATCTCGAGAAAGCTTCAGGAATGCCATCTGCTAGTAATAAAATTAAAGAAGAAATAGACCGCCATCAAGCACTTGTTATCGCGGTTAATGAACATAACTCAGCACCTTCAGCTTTTTTTAAAAATCACATCGATTGGTTATCTCGCGTAGATGCCAAATTTTTACAAGGCAAAAAAATATTATTAATGAGTACTTCTCCTGGTAAACGAGGAGCAAAATCATCTTTAGAATATGTCAGGGATGTATTATTTCCAAGATTTGGTGCAGAAATCGTAGAGAGTTTTAGCTTGCCATCTTTTGGAGAAAACTTCGACGAGACCAGTAAAGAGTTAACCAACGAAGTTTATAGCCTTGGCTTAAATGATGTAATTACCAATTTTGAACAAAATCTGTTGAAATAATTGAGGCTCCAAAAATCATACACTTTTCAAAATCAAGCTGTTTTTAAAAGTCGTCTTTTAGCTTGGGCGCAGCAATTTTCGACTATTGTTTGGCTAGATAGCCATCAATACCCGAGTCGCTATGCAAATTACGATGCAGTTTTAGCTGTTGAAGAATTTACTGCTATAAAAACAGATTATGTAAATGCATTTGAGCAACTAAATGAATATCAGCAAACCACAAAAGACTGGATTTTTGGATACTTATCTTACGATTTAAAAAATGATACGGAAGATTTGTCTTCATCTAATTTTGATGGATTAAATTTTCCAGATTTGTATTTTTTTCAACCACAAAAACTCTTTTTAATTAAAGGGAATCAATGTGAATTCTTGTATCTAAATCTATGTGCTGACGAAATGGAGTCAGACTGGAATGAAATTGAAAATTATCAAATTCCAAATCCATCTGAAACTAAAAGCCCTAACTTAAAATCTAGGATTTCAAAAGCTAATTATCTTGAACAAGTGAATCAAATTTTAGCACATATTCATCGAGGTGATATTTATGAAGTCAATTTTTGTCAGGAATTTTATGCAGAAAATGCAAAAATAAATCCACTTTCTACTTTTAATGACTTGTCTGAAATTTCTCAAACACCATTTGCTAGCTTTTGCAAATTTGAAAATTTATATGCTTTGAGTGCCAGTCCGGAGCGATATTTAAAAAAAATAGGATCTAAGATTATTTCTCAACCCATCAAAGGGACCGCTCCTAGAGATACAAATATAAAAGTAGATAAAGATTTGCTTGAGCATCTGTTACAAGATGAAAAAGAAAAGGCTGAAAACATTATGATTGTAGATTTGGTAAGAAATGATCTTTCCAAAACAGCACAAAAAGGTAGCGTTCAAGTTGAGAAATTATGTGAGCCTTATAGTTTTAAGCAGGTGCATCAACTT
>CBFIGU010000036.1:0-22101 GCA_965662165.1 Psychroflexus sp. | reverse complement strand
ATTAGTGTAAGTATCTGAATAAAAACTTACTACATTAGATTCATCTTCTGTAGGAACAGGCGCTGATGAAGTTGGTGCCATAGGAGTAGTTGAAGCAGGCATATAAGTACCAACCGATGTTACTGTTTCTTCTAAAGCATTTGCTCCATTACAAAGACCAAAAGGATCTAATGTATTTACTCCATTAAATGTCCACTCGTTAATGTCGAATGTTGGATTTGGGCCTTCACCATTATTTCTTGAGCCCCAAGAATCGGTATATTCCCAAGCTTCTCCAGCCCCATCAATATCACCGCCAAATTGGTCAATAACGACATCTCCAGCTATTTCAACAATTCGATAAGAATCGTTACCATTGTGAGAAATACCACCGTCAACTAAAGAATTGGCTGTTGTGATATCAACATTAGGAAACTCAGTATTTAATTCTGTTAAATCTCTAATAACATAAATGAACTCATCAGTTCTAGATCCAAAAGCAGAAATATCGATATCTGCTCCGTTATCCGCCCAAGTTCCAGCGTTAGATCTTCTTACTAACTTATACTCACTTAGGTCTACAGTTCCTGAAATATAAACTTCAACGAACTTTGTACCGTTTCCACAAGAACCATCAACCACATTGGTAATTATTGGTGTTTGTGAATAACTTGTTATTGTAAATACCATTAATAGTATAGACAATAAAGAATACTTTTTCATCATAAACGTTTGTTTTTAATTGTTAATTCATCAAATATATAATTTTTTTAAATAATCCTTAGGATTTCTTGTTAATTGTGAATAACTATTTAAATCAAAAAGCTGCTTTCTTACGAAAACAGCTTTCTTTTTATTAACAACTATGTATTTATTTCTTTATAACCTGAAAAGTTTCAGTTGTTCCTTTTATGTTCACTTTCATTAAATATACACCAGATGTTAGGTTTTGCATATTTAAAGAATAAGTACCTGAACTTGGCTGTATAGAATTAATTAGTTTTCCAGTCATATCATACAATTTAATTAAATCCATTGTATTGGCAGACTGAATATTTAAAGTTGATTCTACTGGATTTGGGAAATATGAAAACTCATCTTTATTAAATCCTGGAGTAGAAAATGTTTCTGAAAGCACATCGAAATCAAATTCTTCTGGCAACTCTCCTTGACCACCTTGACAAGATTGAACTAAATCTGAAGTAAGTTTCATATAGAAACCACCAGTTGTAGATGTTAAAGTTAATCCAGCTAAAACAGCACCATCTACTGAAGAATCATAAACTAAGTTTCCATTTTCATTGAAGCCATCGTAAATTAAAAGCACATCGTTAGATCCTGCTATATCTTCAAGGCTACCAGCGTTAAAAATTAAATCTAAATTTTCATCTGCTGTTGAAACAAAAAGCCATTCTTTCAATTCAAAGTTACCGTAACAATAAATTTCATTGTATGATTCACCCGCTCCAATTTCAATTGGGACAATAGGACTTCTAAATGCTTCTGGCCCTCTCCATTCACTTGCATCTTCTGAACTACAAAGTGCTCTTACGTAAAATTCATAGTCTGAAGCAGACTCTAGACCACTTACAATTGTTTCTGGGTTACCATCTACTATTACTGAAGTTGCATCTTCACTATCTAATTCAAAACCTTCTAAACCATATTGTACTTCCCACTGGTCTTCTACTGCATTTAAAGGATTTGTTTCCCATGTAAACTCTACATCTTCAATACCTACAATTGCAGCATTAAGGTTTAATGGTGCAAAGCATGAAGGGGATTCAATAACTCTAAAGTTATCAATTGAAAACCATTGATCTGTCGATGAAACTCTGTTGGCATAAAAACCAATTTTTACAATACCAGTATAGCCATCTAAAGAAACAAATTCTGTTTGATCTGGGCTTGGTATATTAGAATTATCATAGATTTGAACTATATTTTGATCACTCCAAGTATTCCCACCATCAGTAGATACTACGACATTAACAGTATGTTGTCCCATGGTAGTTTCTTGAGGACTATTGATATTTCCGCCACTAAATGGCACTAAACTAACATCATATTGTATAACTAAATCTGTTGTCCCATCTCCTAAATCAATTTGTTGAGACACTAACCAAGAAGTACCTGTTCCAAATATATTTACCCTAGCCGCTTGACCATTTTCGGTGTTAGCCGTGTTGGCGTAGTTTCCAGCACCCCAGCTTCCAAAAGCGTCTGTATCGATGGTCATAGAAGAAGTTAAAGAACCTGTACCTTCAGACCAACATGGCATTAAATCATTGGTATTGTAATCAAAGTTGGCGTTTTCAAAATTTTCTACAAGTGTAGGGAAGTTTTCCGCTTCACATTCAGTTACTACTGTTAATGGACCTGTTAAGTCTCCTAACGCATCACCTGCACATTCACTTTGAACATAAAAATCATAAGCAGTTGCAGGAGTTAATTCTGTAAAGTTCACAAATGTATCTGTAGTTGAACCAGACTCTAACGGTGTTGCATTATCAGGGTCATCTCCATTGTTAAATAAAGACCATTGGTAGGCTACAGCACCTGGCACTGCATCCCAGGTAAAATCTAAAACTGTAGAACCTACAAAACTCGTCTCCAAACCAGGAACCGCTCCACATAAAACCTCTGTAATTTCTAAATCGTATCCTGTAGTTTGTGGCGCCGGGAAAGTACTAATAACGATATAATAATCTTCTCCTCCTGTTAGGCTTACTTCAAACTCTCTAGGGTCCGAACCAGCGTTTGCTATTCCATTTAAACATTGGTTGCCGATGTCTTCACAAGATTCATATACAAATATACCAGACCAGGTATTTGTTGGTGTCATTGAAACTAAAACTACAACGTCTTCATCTGGTGTGTAAGAATAAACTACATCATTACCACTTAAATATGGTGATGTTGAACCACAATCTGCACCAGCTGATCCTTCGTAAAAATCACTATAATTTGCAGTATCATCTGTAGTAGCATACGGTAAACTTGGTACTTCTATAGCAGCCTGACAATTGTCACCGAGTGATACTGTTGAAAAATTAATGGTAACTAAATCTCCAAAACTATCAACTCCACAGATCGAATTTATGGTGGCTAAATAAGTTGTGCCTTCTGTAAGTGCTGTAGCTTCAAAAGTTGTAATATTCTGAGCTAAAGCTTCAGAAATAAACGGAGTATCTACTCCTACTTCTTCTCCATCATTGTACACTTCTAAGATATATCCATCGGTAGCAGAATCTACTTCATTCCAGTTGAAAGTTACCGTATCTAAGCCAGCACTTGCAGAGAAGCCTGTTACATCAAAACATGTTGGTGCTTCATCTACTTCAAATTCGTCTACACCTAAATCATTATAAAAGTCGTTTCCACGAACAGCTTTAAATCTAAACTGAATAACTTCGTTATCGAAGCCAACAATTTCAATAACTGCTTCAATCCAATCTTCGTCACTAGCAGTCTGCTGCTCCCCTTCTAAGAGAATAAGTTCTGTCCAAGTATTTTCACTAATAGTTTTAACTTCTAGAGCAAGAGAACCCATGCTTTCACCAAACATGTGATATTTAAAACTCACAGATGGTGTAGTAAGCTCAGAGATATCGATTGGTGGAGAAATTAAGTAAGCTTCATCTCCTTCTGCTCCGTTACTTCCTTCGGTAAAGATATAATTTCCGCTTCCAGAAGCATCAGAAGCAGGACCCGTAGAGCCAGAACCAGTTGTTCCCTCTCTAGTACCCCAGAAAAAAGCTGGAGCTTCAGGATTTACAGACCAACACGGATCGTATTCAGGCAAGGGAGAATTATTACCAAATCCCCCTCCTGAAACCCAAGATGATCCATCAAAATTATCTGAATACGGAGCTACAAAAGTAGAACATAGCGTTGCAAACTGAACAGGCAAGCCTAAGAGACTTAGTCCATCTACATCTCCGCAATTAGAAGATACATAAACTTGAAAAGTTTCTCCAGCACTTAATCCTGTTGCAGTTGCTTGATTTGTTCCAAAATCCACTAAACCTGAAGCTACCGCTGTACCTACTTCTGGATCATCTCCAGCATTGAAAATTGACCATTCGTAACCATCAATAGCATTTGGAACTTCATCCCAACTTAAGTCTACTGAATTTTCCGTTATATTACTTACTTCCAATCCGTTCGGTGGAATACAAGTTTCAAGTGTAGTAAACGAAATGGGATTTGTAACATTACTAACCCCATTTGCATCACAGTCTGATTGGATGGTTAACTTATAATCAGTCTGACCTGAAAGTCCAGTAATTGTAGTTGTTGTTTCAGTTGTTGCTAATGTTTCCGTTACAACTGGTGTTGCTGTTTCAATATCATCTTCTTCTAAATATACATTATAAGTATAACCATTTGTAGCAGCACTAACTTCGTCAAAACTTAAATCTGCTGTCACACCTGTAATATTATCTATAACAATTGATGATGGCATTGGACAATCTGGAGCCGGTAAAATGTTAACAGTATAATCTTGAGTTTCACCCCAAGATGAACCTGGCGTACAAGCATCGTTAGTATCTGCCCAACCACCAAATCTGCTCATTACACGCATTCTTGTAACCCCTGTCGCAACCGTATTTGGAATAGTAATCACTCCGTTGTGTTGAGCAGCTGAACTAGAAGATTCGAATAATAACTCTGTACTATCAAAAACTTCATCTCCATTTAAATCAATCCATATCCTACCGCTTTGTGTAAATTGAGTGCCGTAAACGATTTCAAAATTATAAGGCACACTTATTTGCATGTCGATTTCTAAAGCAGCATCAGTTGTAAAATCCCCAAATGCATCAGGAGAACAACCAGTTGCTAAGTGGCTAAAGCCAGCATCTGGTATACTAAAATCTTCAATTAAATCAGTCGAACATCCAGTGGCGTAAGTCGGAACACAATATTGTGCTGAACTTAAACCTATACCGAATATTGCTAGAATTACAGTTAGTAAAAATTTTCTCATATTAATTTATTTAATTAAGCGCGTAAATTAAAAAAAAGATAGCATACAAATGAACTATTTCTATCAAATATTAAAATTTTCTAAATAAAAAAGCCCAATAAATTATTTACTGGGCTTTTAATGAAGTATTTTTCTTTCAATTTATTCTTGAAATTCTTCCATAACTTCCTGACTAACACCTACATTAGAAAATCCGCCATCATGAAATAAATTTTGCATGGTTACTTTACGAGTTAAATCTGAAAATAAGGTTAGTGTGTAATCTGCGCATTCATCTGCAGTTGCATTGCCAAGTGGAGACATTTTTTCTGCATAAGCTATAAAACCATCAAACCCTTTAACTCCTTTTCCGGCTGTAGTTGGCGTTGGCGACTGTGAAATGGTGTTTACTCTTACCTTTTTATCCTTCCCGTAGAAATACCCAAAACTTCTAGCAATCGATTCTAAAAATGCCTTATTGTCTGCCATATCATTATAATCTGGAAAAACACGTTGTGCAGCCATGTACGTTAAGGCTACGATGCTTCCCCACTCGTTCATTGCGTCTTTTTTATGAAGACTTTGCATTAACTTATGAAAAGACATTGCAGAAACATCTAAACCTTTGTGTGTCCAATCGTAATTTTGATCTGTATATTTTCTTCCTTTTCTTACATTAATAGACATTCCAATTGAATGTAGTACAAAATCTAGCTTACCTCCTAATATTTCTTGAGCTTCATCTATTAATTTTTCTAAATCTTCAACATTTGTGGCATCTGCTGGAATAACTTTGGAGTTGGTCTTTTCTGCTAGTTGATTAATGGAACCCATTCTCATAGCAATTGGCGCATTTGTTAATACAAAAGTCCCGCCTTCTTCATGAACTTTTTCTGCTGTTTTCCAAGCAATTGAATTCTCATCTAAAGCGCCAAAAATAATTCCGCGTTTTCCTTTCAATAAATTGTATGCCATAATTTTAAATTTTGATTTGTAAATATAAGTTGTTTTATTCAAATAATGTTTTTGCATGTGCTATTGCTGATGCAGATTTGGCATCACCACCAAGCATTTCTGCAATTTCAACAATTCTTTCTTCTTGTGATAATGCTTTTAATTGAGTGGTTGTTTTTGCATTTACTTCGCTTTTAAAAACTTTAAAGTGCTGATCTCCCTTTCCGGCTATTTGTGGTAGATGTGTAATTGCAATAACTTGTAAAAAATTAGCCATTTCTACCATTGTATTTCCAATTTTTAGAGCCACATCTCCAGAAACTCCTGTATCTATTTCATCAAAGATTATAGTTGGGAGTTTTTTATATTTGGCTAATATGAATTTTAAGGCTAATGTTAATCTAGAAAGTTCTCCACCTGAAGCAATTTTGCCTAAAGGTTTTGGGGTGCTTCCTTTGTTTGCTGAAAAATTCCAATACATTTGATCTTTTCCAAAGCTATTTGCTTCATCTGCCATTTCAATCGAAAAATCGAATTGAACATTCGGCATAGATAAATTTTGTAAAATAGCTGAAGCTTGTTGAGTCAGTTTAGGCAAAACTTGCTTTCTTTTCTTAAATAACTTCTCTCCTAGTACGTTAAGCTTCTCTTCTTCTTTTGTAATTTGTTTTTCTAAATCCTGAATTTTGTCTTTTAAATGTTCCGTTTCAAAAACTTCTTGAGCCAATTTTTGTTCAATTTCTAGTAAATCGGCTAAAGTTTCTGCTTGGTGTTTTTTGGTGAGTTTATAAATTAAATCTAATCGTTGATTAATGTTATCTAAGGCTACCGGGTCAGTTTCTAAATTGGTATTCAATTTATCAACTTCAAAAGCTAAATCTTCTGCTTCAATACTTAAACTTTTAAATCGTTCACCAAGTTCTTGATAAGCACTTCCAAAATCGCTAATTTTAAGAAAACGGCTATTAATTTCATTTAACTGTTCAGCAATACCATAGTTTTCATCTTGTATAGCATTACTAGCAAAAGATAAATGCTCTTTTATAGATTCAACATTACTCAATTCTAGTTGCTCGTTCTCTAGATCGGTTAAATTGATTTTTGACAATTTTGCATCATCTAATTCACTTAATAAAAAAGCCTTGTAATCCTTTTCTTTCATTAATTCAGCTTCTTTACTGTTTAAGGATGTTAACTCAGTAGTTAAGTTTTTTATTTTTTGATGTTGCTCTGAAAATGCTTTTCTTTCATTTGCTAAACCTGCAATATTATCAATAAGTTGATATTGATAAGCAGTATTTGCTAAAGAGCGCGTTTGTTGTTGACTGTGAATATCGATTAATTCGTTACCCAGTTTTTGAAGCGAATCTAACTTTACAGGAGAATCATTCACAAAAGCACGAGATTTACCTGAAGCTAAAATTTCTCTCCTTATTATAGTGTAATCATCGTAATCTAAATCTAGGTTTTCAAAAAGTGAATTCAGCTGAAGCTCACTTATATTAAAATGAGCTTCAACCACACATTTCTTACTTCCATCTCGCAAACTAGATAAATCTGCCCGATTACCAATTATTAAACCTAAAGCACCTAAGATAATAGATTTACCTGCTCCAGTTTCTCCAGTAATTATATTCAGTGACTTCTTAAGGTCTATTTGCACATCATCAATTAAGGCATAATTTTTTATAGAGAGACTTGTGAGCACTTCGTTCAATTTTTTTTTCAAAAATACGAAAGGAAAAGTAATATTGTACTACAAATCTAAAAAGACCACTTTACTGTTATATAATGGAAAAATGCTTCTCAATTTTATTTATGCAGAAGTCTGAATTAGAAAAAAAAGATATGAGCTTGCTTAAGGTAGCTATGGAATAAAAATTTATTTGATTTCTTTCCAAAGTCGGTTATGAACGGGAGCCATTTTATACAAATTTTCCTTTACGCTTGTAATATCACGTTTGGGACCATCTTTTAAAATCATTTGTATTTCACCTGCTTTTGCATCAAAAAAAGTTCTAATTAAAGCTGAATTAGGACGTAACTTATTCACCTTAGCAATCAAATTAATCGATTCGATTATTTTATCTTTCCCAGCATCAACATCTTCATGCATAAGATCTAGACCTTCCCTGTGGTAAATGTATAAGGCTTCTCTAAATTCGCTAAAATTCTGTGATAGCAAATCTCTATTCAAATTAAAACGGTTAAAGTCTCCGCTTCCACCTCTACCACCCCAACCTGTTGCATTTGCAGACTGTGCCGCGTTAGCTATTTGCTGAGCTTGCTCGTAATAGCCAGTTCCACCAAACTTTTCGAAGGTATCTGCATCTAAACCTAAACTTGTATTTAAATAATAGGCAATTACAGACATTAAGTTGGTTTCGAATGAATTTGGATTAAAGTTTAAAGGCTGAAATTCAGTGTAACGAAAAGAGAAACTACGATCATTCACATTTAAAATTGGAGTTGAATGGTCGGAGCCAAAAACTGGCCTTGAAGACTGAAATTGAATACTTCCCGCAAAATTATCTGAATCGTAACTAGTAATTAAAATGAATATGCTACAACTCAACTTTTCATGGTCTTCATACTCCTGACCTGTCCATTTTTTTTGATTAACAAACTCCTGGATGGCTTTCTCTAAATTATCAAATATAGTAAGCTGAAGCTGACCGGTTTGTTGCGCATCTACTACAACCTGGCAATTAAATTCTTGCGCAAACAGATTGTTTTTAGATCCTATTAAAAGCAGCAATAAGATGATGCAAATTTTTTTCATATTAAGCAATTCGTTGTATAATTTCTGAAACAATATCTTTAGCCACTTCTGCTTTAGATTTTAAATTGAATTCTTTCTTTTCACCCTTAGCCAAAATAGTTATTTTATTGGTTTCGTGTTTAAAACCTGCTCCAGGTTGATTCATAGAATTTAAAACGATAAAGTCTAGGTTCTTATTGCTTAACTTTTTTAAAGCATTTTCTTCTTCATTTTGTGTCTCTAAGGCAAAACCAACTAATAATTGTTTGCTTTTTTGACTCCCTAAGGTTTTTAAAATATCTGGATTCTTCACTAAACTTAGTTGAAGTGTTTCAGAAGTTTTTTTAATTTTTTGTTGAGCTATTTCTGCTGGTCTATAATCTGAAACCGCAGCAGAAGCTACAGCTACATCTACAGAAGGGAAATAGAATAAAGAAGCTTCTAGCATTTCTTGTGCAGTCTGAACTCTTTTAATTTCTAAATTTACATGTTCGAAATGTAAAGCACTTGGGCCTAAAACTAATTTCACTTTAGCTCCTAAGTTCAAAGCTTCTTTACAAATTTCCATGCCCATTTTTCCACTAGAATGATTCCCTATAAAACGAACAGGGTCAATAGGCTCGTAAGTTGGACCTGCAGTAATTAAGAAAGTTTTATTTTTTAAAGGAAGCTGCTCATTGAAGTAGTTTTCTAAAAAAGAAACTATTTCTTCTGGTTCTGCCATTCTTCCTTCACCAGACAAACCACTCGCTAATTCACCAGTTCCAACCGGTATAATGTAGTTTCCTGAAGTTTCTAATTTTTCTAGATTTTGTTGTGTACTGTTATGTTTATACATATCCAAATCCATTGCAGGGGCAACAAAAACAGGACACTTTGCAGAAAGGTAAGTAGTAAGTAAAAAATTATTTGAATGCCCAGCTACCATTTTTGAAATGGTATTGGCAGTAGCTGGAGCAATAAGCATCAAGTCTGCCCATTCTCCTAATTTTACATGATTATACCATGTTTTTTCTTCATCATAAAATGAAGAAATTACAGGATTTTTAGATAAAGTAGATAAGGTTAAGGGAGTAACAAAAGCTTCAGCATCTGGAGTTAAAATCACTCTTACATTCGCACCAGCTTTAATACACAATCTAACTAAAAAAATAGATTTGTAAGCGGCTATTCCGCCGCTTACTCCTATTAAAATATTTTTATCTTTTAAAAAAGACATTAAGCATCTAAGTCTTCGTCTGTTTTTCTGTAGTAGATTTTTTCATTTAACCACTCGTCCATAGCTAACGAATGTGGCTTTGGTAAACGCTCGTAAAACTTAGAAACTTCAATTTGTTCTTTATTTTCAAAAACTTCATCTAAGCTATCGTTATGGGTAGCAAACTCTTCTAACTTCTCAATCAATTCCTTTTTCATTTCGGTATTGATTTGACTTGAACGTTTAGAAACGATAGAAATCGCTTCGTAAATGTTGTTTGTTTGCGCATCTACATCATTTTTATTGATGGTTGTAGTAGATGTAGGTGCATTTGATTCTTTTAAGTTTGTATTCATAGTTTGTTATAATTCTAGTTGATCTAAATCTTCATAAAGTAGTTGCATTTCAGCATATAGCTGATTGGCTTCCGTTAAAAACTCTCCTTCTGGGTAACGTTCTATATATTCATTATAATATTCTGTAGCTTCGTCTAATCGTTCACGCATGAGCATTTTTAAACTTAACTCTGCGTAGGTTTTCTGACTTTCAAATTTATAAAAATACGCTTTTTCTAAAAATTTTGAACCTGGATTAGCATCTACAAAATTGTTTAATGCATGCACAGCTGGCTTCCAAAACTCCATGTGATGAAGTTGTTTAGCAATTTCGTAATCTTTGCGCTCTAATTTATCTCTTAATTCAGAAAGATGTGCGTTTGCTTCATCAAAATATTCTCCTTCTTTGTAGGTGTTTAAATACAATTGAAGCCTATCTATCGCATCTTTGGTTTCAGATTGGTCTAAACTATAAACTGGGGAAGCTTGATAGTAACTATCGGCTGATCTATAAAATGCTTCTTCTTTTTTCTGTGAATCTGGAAAAGACTTCACAAAACGATCAAATTTGTAACCTGCAGTTAAATAATCTCCAACTTCATAATTTCCAGAAGCAATCATGTAGGAAACAATTTCATTTTGTGGCTTGCCACGCATGCTCGGCTGTATTTGCTCCAACAATCGTAAAGATTTTAGCATCTTACTTCTTTTGCCACTTTCTTTAGCTTCATCGTAGTATTCCTTAGCTAGATTGAATTTATCTTCAACTGAGTTTCCTTTTAGAACTTCGTTGTATTCACCACAAGAAGTCAAGATTACTGCAAACAAAAATAAAAGGCAACTGATTTTTTTCATAAACACATTTGAATTTGCAAACTTACTGATTAAACCCCAAAATGAAAAATTAAGTTTTAGAGCCTAAAATCCTGAATTTAAACGTGCAAACTACTTAGCTATTGTATTGATTTATAAACTTTTTTAATCTCATGCTTAAATCATTATCTACAGGCACCAAAGGTAATCTTAACTGATTTTCACATAGGTTTTTATGATTAAAAATCGCTTTTATTCCTGCGGGATTTCCCTGCTCAAAAATCATATTAATTGCTGGAGCAATTTTATAATGCAATTGGTAAGCTTCATCTACTCTTCTTTCTAAACCTAAATTTACCATAGTACTAAATTCTTTTGGAAAACCTTCTGCAATTACAGATATTACACCTGCGCCACCAGCAAGTACCATAGGAAGTGTAATCATATCATCTCCAGAAATAATCAAGAAATCATCTGGTGTATTTGCAATTAAATCCATGGCTTGCACTAAATCGCCTTTTGCTTCTTTTATACCTACAATATTATCAAAGCTGTTGGCTAACTTAACAACGGTTTCTACTTCAATATTAGAGCCTGTTCTTCCTGGAACATTGTATAAAATTATTGGTAAATCGCTGGCTTTTGCCACTTCAGCAAAATGAGCATAAATCCCAGCTTGTGTGGGTTTATTGTAAAAGGGAGAAACCGATAAAATTGCATCAAATCCAGTAAAATCGGTATGTTTTATCTCTTCTACTAAAGCTTGAGTATGATTAGAACCTAAACCTAACACTAAAGGAACTCTCCCTTTGTTTTGTTCTACAATGCTTTGTTTTACCAACTCTTTTTCAGATGTACTCAGAGTTGCACTTTCTGCGGTAGTTCCTAAAACTACAATATAATCTATACCATTTTCGATTTGATATTCAACTAAGTTTTTTAGTGAAGTAACATCAACGCTTTTATCTTCTTTAAATGGAGTAATTAAGGCTACTCCAGTCCCTATAAACTTTTTCATTTTAAGCTGATTTTTTAATGATTTGTAGGTATTTTTTAGCTTCATTAAAGAATAAAGCCAAATCTTCTCTATTTGTTTTTATAGATAAGTCGGTTAATTCTGTTTTGGCATCTTCAAAACCAATTCTAAGCGTGGATTTTGTTTTTGCCATTAAGTAATTTAAATGTAAATGTTCTTGGTTGAAAAACTGAAAAATAAACTCGTATTCTTGAGCTAAAAGTTGCTTTACATCTTGATTTCCTATTTCACCCCAAATTGTAATTGCCTTTGAATTGATTAAATCTGAATTTTCTTTTAATTTTTTGTTTACTTTGGTAAAGTTGATACTAAATGCCTGAAATTCTTCATCTTGAAAAACCTTATTATAATTTTTTATAATTGAATGGGGTTCAAAAGAATCTGCATCTACTAGAAGTAAAATTTTAGCATTACTTGCTCCTTTTTGCAAAGGCTTTTTCAGCAAGCTTTTCAATTTATATTTAAGAATTAGGTTTTTTAACAAGTTTGAAATATTACGAATTACAAATTTATATTTTGAAAGTGAATTTATTGATAATTCAACTACTTTATATCTAAAGCAATATCTCGAATTATAAGTGTTTTAATTAGATGATACTTTTTTTTCTTGACTAAATTTATCAATCTGAATATCTTCAAATAAAAAGCCATCTCCACTTTTAAAGGTTTCCGTAGCACCCTTATCTTCTTTATTCTTGTCTAAAGTGATATTGTAATTATCAGGATTTCCCTTCAATCTAACATTCACGTAATTTGTATTTTTAGATTCATCTTTATAAATAATATCATCTACTTGTTCAGGGTTAATATCTTGCTTTTTGCTACCAAACAATTTTCTGGCAGCAGCTTGGGTCACCATTTTTAAAGGTACCCGCAAATAATAATCCATTTCTAAATCTATATCTTGTTTTCCTGAAAGTTGCATATATCCTAAAGAAGAATTGATTAGCATGTTTGGTATAATTAAAGTTCCATCTTTTAATTCTAAACGATTCTCTAAACTTCCAAACAAGACTTTGTTTAAATTCTTATCGTTGAAAAAGTCTGACATGGCTTGCATGGGCTCAAAATTTTCTAAGCTTCCATTTTCTACTGCTACTTCTATTTGAAGGTTACTTTTCTCTATGTAAGGTGTAAGATCTGTATGTAAAAGTACTTTTCCTTGAACACGTCCCGTCATTATTCCGTGTAAGTTTTCTGAAACAACCTGATCTTGACCAAAGTTATCAAACTTAAATAGCAGCTGATCTAAATCTACATTTTGAAGCTTTAAATCTGGGCTTAAATAAATACTATCCGGATTGGATCCATTAAAATAACCTGTTAAAGCAACTTTTCCGCCAGCAGCTTCAAAACGCATGTCATCTACATAAACGTAGTGATTTTCTTGCATCCTAATGCTAGAAGATAAATTGTTTAGTTTGTATTTATGGTAATTTAATTCACCTATTGAAGCTGTAATATTCATATTTCTAAACGGAACTTCAAAAATATTATATACATCATCATGGTCAATACTATCTTGATTTTTTACCTGGTATTCGTTGTAATTAGTAAGTTCATCTATATCTAGTCTAGATGCCTTCAACTGAATACGATCACCTTTTGTAAGTAAGTCTTTATCTTCTCCCAAGTAGTAATTCCCTGAAACACTAAAACTAGATTTCCCCATTTTACCTTGAAAATCTTCAAAGCTGAGCTGCTCATTTTCAAAATGAAGCCGACCTTTAAAATCTTCAAATTTTAAGGGATGAATACGCATTTTACCTTCTAAATTATCCAACTGAAAATCTGTAGCTAAAAGCGAATCTTTGTAGTGCATTTTCATGTTTCCCTTTGCTGCAATTTCTCTTAAAACTTCTTCTCGATAGTCTTCTGGCACATAATTTTCTTCAGCATAAGTAAAAACATCTTTTAGTCTAATTAAATCTGAATCTACCTGAAAAGAAAAGACAGCATCACCTTTTGGTTGTTTGGTTAAAAACAAATTGTAATTTTTTAGTTTGCCTGTAAAATGAAAATCAGAGTCATCTACCATACCATTAAAATCAATAACTTCCATTTCATTTTTGCGGATGTAGATTCTAGCAAAAAAATCATGTAACTCGTGTGGATAATTCTCTAATTTGCCAAATAATTTTTCTACATAAAAGGTGCCGACTGGTAAAGTGTCTGAGACTTGAAATGTGTTGGCATTTCCGTTAAATTTAAATTGCGTAGTGAAATTATATAGCTTTTCATTAAATAAAGCTTCTTTGCCTTTTAAAGAAGTGAGTTCCGTAAAATCAATAAGATTTGAATTGATATCTACATTTAGCTTTACTTCTTCACTAGATTGATGTATAATACTTGGTAAATTAGTTAGTTGTCCTTTAACTTCAAGGTCTGAAGCTCCAATATTGAATTTAAATTGCTCAATTTGAGTTAAATTACCTTCCATTTTCGCCTTGATATTTAAGTCTTTTATTGGCAAATGATAGGAATCTGTTGTAAAGTTTAAGTTGTTAATTTCAAGTTCAGAATAGTAAGATTGATTGAATTCTTCTAAGGCTAATTCGGGTTTTTCTAAATCTATAATATCATGAAAATTCATTTTCAATTTTACTTGTCCAGTCAAGTTTCGAAGATCGTTTAAATTAAAAAAGCGAGTCAGAAAATTTAAATCAAAATCTGAATCTAATTGTAAATCAATTTCGGGACTTTCAAAATTAGAAATTCGCAGATTTCCTTTAAAAATACCTGCTTCTGGAGAAGCACTAAAATTTTGTATTTGTAATTCTGATGTAGCTAAACTATGTGCTTCACCATTGGTAAAGGTGGCTAAAAAGTTTAAATCACTTAATTTTTTATTTTCTTCTAAGTTATCAAAAAAGCCATTTTTACATCCAAATTTGGCTTCTACTAATGGAGTTGAGCCCTTTAAAGATTTACCTTTTATGGAAGCTTCAAAAAATACTTCACCTTGATTTTCGTAAATGCGTAAAGCTTCTTCTACTTCTTGTGGAGCAAGACCAATAAAAAGATCGAAATTTTCTTTTAGCCCTCGGAATTTTAAATCGAAATCTGCATCATTCTCCAAATCAATATCTCCTTCCATGCTAAATACTCCACTACTCACTACAATTTCTGAAGCTTCGAAATCAATAAACGGATTTGACAAATTGTAATGAAATTTGGTATGCAACTCAGCATATTTGTCTTTAAAAATATAGTTTTCTTTTCCTTGCTTAATATTTAAAATGGTTTCTGCATCTAGCTTAAAATCTAATTGATTGTTGATCGACTTAATCTTGCTCGTTGCAGTTTGAATATGTGTTGAGATATAAAGTGAATCAACCAAGCTTGTTTTGTTGAATTTTATATTTTCTAATTGAATTTTTTTAATGGAATAATTAGTAGCTTCAGTTGAAGTTGTATCTTCTTTAACTTCAGTTTGAAAAGCTTTTACAATATTATAATCTTGATTTTCATCTTGAATAATATTGATTTCACCATCATCTAACTCTATACTTTTTATTTGAAAAACCCCAGTAAGTAGGTCTAAGACATCAAAACCTATATAAGCATCATTTACATCCAAAAAAGCTTGAGATATATTTTTATCTTCATAAATCTTGAAGTCTTGTAAATCTATAGAAACATAAGGAAAATTAGCAAATGGAGAAATTTGTGTAGAAGCAATTTCAATTCTACCTTCAATCTGAGCATTATAGCTATTTAAAAATTTTTGAGCTAATTCATCTTTCTTAAAAACTAACAATAAGGCCGCCAACCCAAATAATAGAGCTGGAATTCCAAGAACAAAAAGTGTAATTTTTTTCCATTTTTTCATAATAGCTACTATTTAAAGTGACTTATATCTTAATGACTTTATTGAGTTTATTAATTCGATTTGGAGAACCAAATAAGTAAATTAAGTCATCTACTTTTATCTTGGTATCGGGACCAATATTAGTAATGTATTTTCTACCACGCTTTATAGCTAATAAATTTACTTGGTATTTATTGGCAAGTCCGGTTTCGCTTAGTTTTTTACCTACAATATCATTTCTGCCATGTTGTACATGCAAGGTGGCCATTTCTTTGTTGGGCACATTAAACTGCTGGAAACTTCCTTTTTTATTGATTGGTTTAACCGATGAGAAAACTTCGTAGTCTGATGAACGAATAGAACCTACAATTTCAGAAATTTTAGATTCGGTTACTAAATATTGTTTTAAAACTCGAGAGAAAATTTCTATTGAAGTTTCAAACTCTTCAGGTATAACTTCATCTGCGCCTATTTTTAAATTTTCTTCAATTTCCTTTACATAACGCGTTCTTACTATAATATGAGTAGTTTGTGAATACTGCCGAATATTAAAAATGATTTGGTGTGTTGCTTCTGGGTCTGAGATAGCAATTACAACCACTCTGGCTTTATGTGCGTTTACATGATTTAAGATTTCTGGTTGGGATGCATCTCCAAAAATTACATGTTTGTTTTCTGCTTTTGCATCTTTCATTAGTTTAGCATCAAACTCAATAATAACATGCGGGATGTCCATACTTTCGGCAACACGAGCAATGTTTTTACCGTTTATTCCGTAACCTATAATTACAAGGTGATCTTCTAAATCTTCAGAAACAGCACTGTTTTGATGTTCTTCTGCTAACTTTCTTCGTTGCTCTAATCGTTTTCTAACTTTTTTAGGTACAGGAAGCTGAATAATTTTATTGGTAAAAATTTCTGCTTTCGAAATGAAAAATGGAGTAATTCCCATGGTAATTATGGCCACAGCCAAAAAAAGCTGATAAACTTCTTGGCTTAGAATTTCGTTTTGAATACCCACTGTTGAGAGTAATAAGGAAAATTCCCCGACCTGAAACAATCCAAAACCAGCCATAAAAGAAGTCTTGATATTGTATTTTAATATGGCTGACAAAACAACTACTATTATTTTTTTAATTAAAAAAACAGCCAGAACACAACCTAAAATTACAGGTACATTCTGAATAAAAAACGCTAGATCCAACAAAGAACCTACCGATATAAAAAAGAAACTGATAAAAATCTCTCTAAAGGGAAGTACATTAGCAGTGGCTTGATGAGAATATTCTGATTCCGATATAATTAAACCAGCAAAAAAGGCTCCTAAAGCTAAAGATAAGCCTACTGAAGAAGTTAACCAAGCTACTCCAAAACACAAAATAATAACTGTAAGAATAAAAAGCTCTCGGTTTTTTGTTTTCACCACAGATTCTAAAACTATCGGAACGATGTAACGTTGTAAAATAAAAACCACCAAACCTACGCCAACTAACTTTGCTAAAAGCAATAAAATAGTGGTCGTAACATCGTCTGTTTTACCTGCTAAAATTGGTGTAAGCAACATCATAGGTACGACTATGATATCTTGAAAAATTAAAATTCCCAGCGCAATTCTTCCGTGTGGAGATTTTATTTCGTTGCGGTCGTTTAGAATTTTTAAAACAATGGCTGTAGAACTCAATGAAATTAAAAAACCTAAAAACACAGATTGGTTGACAGGCAAACCAACGCCCATAGCAATTAAAGCCGTAATTAAAATGGTTAAACCTACTTGCAAGCCCCCACCGATAAAAACCGTACGCCAAATGCTTATTAAACCTTTAAAAGATAATTCTATACCAATAATAAAAAGTAAAAAAATAATCCCAATTTCTGAGAGCAATTCTACTTCGTGATGAGAACTTAATAAATTAAACGCACTTGGACCGACAATAATTCCTGCTAATAAAAAACCTAAAATAGAAGGCACTTTCAGCTTTTGGAAAAGAAAAATAATGGGTAATGCTATGCCCATTACAATAACTATTTCTTTTAATAAAGGAATTTCCATAAACCAGATTAAGCGAGTAAAAATAAGCTTTTAGTTGTAGCTTAAAAATTAATTTTAAAGAGATTATTCATACAAAAACTCAAATTTTATTGCCAGAATTTATTCTTCCAAACTCCACATGACTGTTGCTTTTGGTGTAAATTTTTAAATTCATTTAATTTAGATTCTTCCATTTCACTTTGAATTTGATTGAAAAACACTCGTTCTTCAAATCGAATAAGTTTTTTTATTGAGGTCTGTAATGCTTCAAAATTTTTAATATTTTTATTTTTGTTTTCAAATTGAAGCTTTATTGATTGGTGTTGTTCCAAAACTTCTGCCTTTAAATCATTAAAAGATTTGATGAATGGAAAAAGAGATTCTTCTTCTATTCTAAAATGTTCTTTTAAATAATTCTCCCAAAACCAATCTGAATAGGCTTGTAAATCTGAAACTTCTGCATTTTTGGCAATTCCTTTTTTAATCCGCAATACAAAAACCAAGATATCGTGATGTTCTCTACTCAAGTTTTGAAGTGCAGGATGTCTTTTTATGGGTTTAAGACTCATATTTCTTTTTTCAATTTTATAATGCGTGTGTACTTTGTTTCAAAGCGCAAAACCTTGTTTTGATTAATTTTAAATATACTTCAAATTAAGCAAGTTTTAAGCATTCTCATTAAAAAATAATTTACATTTGTGATGTGAAATTGATAACCACATACCTTTTAACGAGTTTTATAATTCTTCAATCTTTTGGATTGAATATGGTGAATGTGGCAAATTTCTCTAATTTAATTTCACATTACCAACACCACAAAATCGACCACCAAGATTCATTTTTGGAGTTTATTGATTTACATTATGGCAGTCAAAAAGAAGAGCATTCAGACCAGCATGATGAACATCAAGATTTACCTTTTCATGAAGGATTATCTATAATTGCGAGTGTATATTTCACACTTCCTGAACAATTCCTATTTCAACCAGTGCAAACACTGGCTTTTCAGTTAAAGAATTTTAATTATGTAGATCACACTTCTTTGCAGCATACTTCTGAAATTCTTCAACCCCCAAAAAATTTGATGGCTTAATTAAATCGTTCTTTTTACACATCAAATTTAAATTTACATGCTTTCAAAAATCATTGAATTTAGCTTAAAATCTAAATTCTTTATCATTCTTTTTATATCTGCTATTGTTGGCTTTGGCATCTATAGTTTAAGCCAAATAAGTATTGGCGCTGTACCAGACATTACCAATAATCAAGTGCAAGTAATTACAACTTCTCGAAACTTGTCTACCACAGATGTTGAGCAGTTTCTTACTTATCCTATTGAGCTAGAAATGGCTAATCTTCCTGGGGTTAAAGAAATAAGGTCTACATCTAAATTTGGGCTTTCTGTAGTAACTATTGTTTTTGAAGATGAAATGGGTACTTATTTGCCAAGGCAGCTTATTGCAGAAAAAATTAAATCTGCTACCGCCAACATCCCTTCAGAATTTGGAACGCCCGCAATGGGACCAATTACAACAGGATTGGGTGAAATTTACCAATATACTTTAGAAGTAGAAGATGAATTTAAAGACCAGTACGACGCTACAGAGCTCAGAACCATTCAAGATTGGGTTGTTAAACGCCAATTAGCAGGAATAAAAGGAGTAGTAGAAATTAATACCTGGGGTGGTTATTTAAAAGAATATGAAGTCGCCTTTTCTACTGAAGAATTACAAGCTAAAAACATTGCTGTTTCACAAATAGTTGAAGCTTTAGAAAATAATAATTCCGTTGCAGGTGGTAGTTATATTGAAAAAAATGAACAAGCCTACTTTATTCGTGGAGAAGCATTGCTAAAAAGCCTAGAAGATGTTGAAAAGATAGTAGTTGAAAACAGAGATGGACAACCCATATTAATTCGCGATGTTGCTAAAGTTAGATACGGCTATGCTAGACGCTTTGGAGCAATAACCGGAAATGGTGAAGGCGAGAAAGTACTCGGCCAAATTATGATGCTTAAAGACGCCAATTCTAATCAAGTAATTAATGATGTGAAGCAACGTTTACAAGAAATTGAAAATACACTTCCAGAAGGGGTTTACATCAATGGGTTTTTAGACAGAAGCGAACTCATTAGCAGAACTACTTCTACAATACTAGAGAATTTATTGCTTGGCTTTTTAGTAGTTGCGCTTATTGTTATTTTATTAATTGGAGATTACCGTTCCGGCTTGATTATTTCTTCTGTAATTCCGTTAAGTTTTTTAATAGCCATTAGCTTAATGTACATCTTTAACATCGATGCCAATTTAATGAGCATGGGTGCATTAGACTTTGGTATCATTATAGACGGTGCCGTTATTATAGTCGAGTTCGTAGCTTTTAAAATGCTGCAAAAATCAGATGAATTTAAAAAAGCATCTGGAACAAAACTACAAGCACTTAAGGATAAAATTACTTTTACTGGCGCTACCAAAATGATGAATTCTGCCATTTTTGGTCAATTAATTATTTTAATTGTATTTATCCCCATACTTTCATTAACAGGTGTAGAAGGTAAAATGTTTAAACCTATGGCATTGACGTTTAGTTTTGCATTATTGGGAGCCATAATCTTATGTTTTACTTGGATTCCTGTAGCGAGTAGTTGGTTTTTAAAACCAGAAAAATTAAAGAAAGATAACATTTCATCAAAAATTTTAAACCAAGTTATGCGCTTGTATCAACCTAGTATTGCTTGGTCTTTAAAAAATGTAAGATTAGTTTTAATTTCTGCTTTAGCTTTAATTGTCCTTGGCATTTTTACCTTCACAAAAATGGGAAGTGAGTTTGTTCCTACTTTAGACGAAGGAGATTTTGTAATTCAACCCATTTTAAGAACGGGCAAATCCTTAGAAGGGACAATAGAACGCACCACTGAAATTGAAAAAATTCTTTTAAAAGAATTTCCTGAAGTACTACAAGTTGTCTCTAGAATTGGTGCAGCAGAAATTCCTACCGATCCCATGTCAATGCAAGATTCTGATGTGATAATTCGTTTAAAACCAAAAAGCGAATGGACATCTGCCCAAACAAAAGAAGAGCTAGCTGAAAAAATAAAAGAGAAGCTGAGTATCATACCAAACATGGAAATTGAGTTTACCCAACCCATCGAAATGCGTTTTAATGAATTAATTACTGGTGTTCGATCTGATGTAGCTATAAAAGTTTTTGGCGAAAACTTAGAAATCTTAGCTCAGAAAGGTAATGAAGTAAGAGAATTGGTAGAAAATATTGATGGCGTAGGCGATATTTCAGTTGAAAAAATTGTGGGCTTACCCCAAATGTCTGTAGATTATAACCGAAGTAAAATTGCTCGATACGGGCTTCAAATTAAAGACATTAACAACTTAATATCTGCTGGTTTTGCGGGACAAAAAGCAGGGGTAGTTTTTGAAGGTGAAAAACGCTTCGATTTAGTCATTCGATTAAAAGAAAACAACCGCCAAGATCTTTCTGACTTAGAAAATTTAATGATTAGTACTCCTAATCATGGTCAAATTCCATTAAATGAAGTCGCGAAGGTATATTACGACAAAGGACCTGCAAAAATTTCAAGAGACGAAACCCGTAGAAGGATTGTGGTTGGCATCAATGTTAGGAACCGAGATTTAAAATCGGTTGTAGATGATGCAAAGCAAATAATTTCAGAAAATCTAGATTTACCAACGGGATATAGCATCACTTATGGCGGACAATTTGAAAATTTAGAAAGTGCAACCAAACGACTTAAAATTGCAGTTCCCATTGCATTAATACTCATTTTTATCATGCTGTATTTTGCCCTAAAAACATTTAAAGATGCTGCCCTAATCTTTACAGCTATTCCATTTTCTGCAGTTGGCGGCGTATTTTTACTTTGGTTGCGAGATATGCCATTCAGTATTTCTGCAGGTGTTGGCTTTATTGCCTTATTTGGTATTGCGGTACTCAATGGGATTATTCTGGTAGAATATTTCAAAGATTTGCAAAACGAAGGAAATGTATTAACAGACCAAAATATCATGAAAGCTACAAAAGAGCGTTTAAGAGCGGTTTTATTAACCGCAAGCTCTACCGCACTTGGATTTTTACCTATGGCCATTTCTACTGGAGCTGGAGCAGAAGTACAAAGACCTTTAGCAACGGTAGTCATTGGTGGCTTAGTGACCTCTACGCTACTTACATTAATTGTTCT
>CBFIGU010000035.1:0-22110 GCA_965662165.1 Psychroflexus sp. | reverse complement strand
ATTGCACGTAAAGCCAGAGTTTAGAAAAAATAACAACAAGTATTTTAAATATTTGGGAGTTATATGGCTAATTTTAGGTGTTGGTATGCTTCTAGATCAAAATGTAGTAGGTTGGTTCTATTTAATATTAGGGGGTGTTCATTATTATTATCATAAATCGATAGATCATAGTTATCATTCAACTATAACCAACGGAATTTATAAAGCCAACACTTGGTTTGCTTCTAAAACCAACTTATTAAAAGCTCAAAAAGTAAAGAAATTTGCAGGAGATGTAACCTTTGTATTTCCGCATAAAGAAATTAGAATAGATACACAATTACTCGAAGAAAAGAGCATCGAGTTGTTAGATGGATTTATTACTGAAAATGAAATTCCTTGCGAAGTGATTCCCGTAAGATAAGATTAAAATGAAAAAAAGCAAAGCTTGGCAAAACCATTTTTTTAACTTCTTAGCTGTAATTTTAGGAGTGTATCTTGCTTTTTTAATTAACCAAAAAGCTGAAAATAGACGTCAAAAGGAAGAAGTAAGAACTACTTTACAGTTAATAACAAACGAATTAGACTCTGATATTCATACCTTCGAAACCTATCAAATACCCAAAAACGAAAAGTTTCAACAAGATTTATTAAAATTACTTCCAATTATACATAAAGACAGTTTAGAAAAGCTGAATGAAAAGTTATCCATTGTTTTAGAAGTAGATAATTATGTTCCTTCTATCGCGACTTATTCGTCCTTAAAATCATCAGGTAAATTCGATAGGATTCAAAATGTAGAATTGGTAAAAAATCTAAGTATTTATTATGATTTTTATGCAGCCGAGACTACTGCAAAAAGTGAGTATCAGGTAGATTTTTTTAAAGAATATCTTCTCAGTTGGTGTATGCAAAATATTGACTTAGAAAATTTTAGTATAAACTCAACTAATAACCTTGAGTTGTTAAAGAACTATATTCTTATCTATCACTCAGTTATTCAGCAAAAAACAGAGAGTTTTCATCAACTAGTAAGTGAAGCCAGGTATTTAAAAAATCAAATAGATAAAGAACTGAAATAATTCACCTTTATAAAACCTAAACTAAATAAAATCGATGAAGAAAAATAAAAATGTTTTGAGTTTTTTTAGAGAAGTGGCTATTGTAGTTATTGGAGTATTAATTGCTGTTTCAATTGGAAATTACAAGGAAAATGTAAGTAACCAAGACTACGTAGAAAAAACTTTGTTGACCATACAAAATGAAATAGAGATTAGCCAAAAAGATGTAGATACAGTACTTAATAAACACTATAAACTTCTTGAAGTTTTAGAAAATGAAATAGAAAACGATAGTGTAAGTTTAGCCGAAATACTTCAAAAGGCTGGGGGCTTAAAAGTAGCTTCTGTAAAAAATATTAGCCTGCGTTTTTTTATTAATAACAAAGCAAATTTGATTGATTTTGAACTCATATCTCATCTTCAAGATATCGAATTTACTGCTTCCATTATGCAGCAGCAAATAGATAGACTTTCGAATCATTTATACAGTGAATTTGAAAGTAAAACCAAAAAAAATAAAATTAAAACAGCTTTTTTATTATCAGATATTATTAATACTGAAGAAGCTTTAATAGAGCAATTCAACAACTTTTCTAATAAAAATTTTCAACTATAAACGGATATATTTAGTTTACTAAAAACAATAATTTTAAAAATTTATGAAATTTAATATCCACTTAAAAAAGGAAAATAAAAAAGGTTTTAAAATGCTTTTTAACTCCCTAGGTGTTGCTTTTCTTTTATTGGGTTCAGTAAGTGTTATCAATGATTTAGCTTCAGGATGGAGCTTTATTATAGGAAGTTTGGTTTATTTTCTTTTAGCTTTTTTCAATTTTTCAAATACACTTTATAAAGTAAATCAATATAAAATTAAACGTAACTTACTCTTTGGAAAATCTATCAAACTGAAAGAGGTAACTAGTGTCAAAAAGTTTGCGGGAGATCTGATTTTTATAAGTGCTGATTATGAATTTAGAATTAATACTCAAGAAATAGATACAACATCTCTTCAAAATTTAGAACAGCTAATTCATCAACTTTCAATACCAGTTGTTTCTCCCGAAATTCGTTAATACTCTAAACCAAATTCCAACATAACTTTAAACATTTCTGTTTTTAAGTTATCTAAATTTGCTAAAAAAATAAATCATATATGGCTAACCCATTATTAAAAACATTTGATACGGCTCCGTTTTCTAAAATTAAAAACGAGCATTTTATACCCGCTTTCGATGAAGCATTACAAAAAGCCAGAGAAGAAGTAAACCAAATTTCAACGGCTAAAGATGTTCCAAATTTTGAAAATACCATAGCAGCTTTAGATGCTTCAGGTGAACAATTAGGCCGCATCTCTAGTATTTTATTCAATCTTAATTCTGCAGAGACCAATGATGAAATTCAGCAAATAGCACAAGAAGTTTCACCAAAATTAAGTGAATTTAATAACGATTTACTTTTAAATGAGTCTCTTTTTGAGCGTATTAAAACCGTTTACAACCAAGACCAAAGTCAACTTAATCATGAGCAAAAACGCTTACTTGAAGAGACTTATTACAATTTTACCAGAAATGGAGCCAACTTACCTAAAGATAAACAAAATCGTCTTAGAGAAATCGATCAAAAACTAGCCACTTTATCGCTTCAGTTTGGAAAACAAGTTTTAGCTGATGCTAATGCGTATCAACTCCATATTCAGCATAAGGAAGAAGTTGAAGGTTTGCCGGACGATGCTTTAGAAAGTGCTGCACAGGTTGCTGAAACCCAAAACAAAAAAGGCTATATTTTTACATTACAATACCCAAGCTATTTGCCTTTTATGAAGTATGTAAAAAACAGAGAACTTCGTAAAAAAATGGCTATTGCTTTTGGTTCCAAAGGTTTTCAGCAAAACCAAAACAATAATGAAGAAATTGTTTTGCAAATTGTAAAGTTAAGACACGAAAGAGCAAATTTATTAGGTTACAATACTCATGCTGATTTTGTACTTGAGAAAAGAATGGCTAAAAATGCGCAAACGGTAAATTCTTTTTTAGCTGAATTACTCGAAAAAGCAAAACCTGCTGCAGAAAAAGAATTTGAAGAGTTAAGCGACTTTGCCAAGGAATTAGATGGAATCGAACAGTTGCAAAAATGGGATACCGCTTATTACAGTGAGAAATTAAAACAGAAAAAATATAGTTTAGACGAAGAAGAATTAAAACCCTACTTTGAGCTGAGCAAAGTAATAAATGGTGTTTTTACCATTGCAAATAAATTATACCAACTCAACTTTGAAAAGGTAAATGATATTGACGTTTATCATCCAGAAGTAGAGACTTACAGAGTGACCGATAACGATGGAAAGTTTATTGCCATTTTTTATGCAGACTTTCATCCGAGACCGGGGAAGCGCGATGGTGCATGGATGACCATTTATAAAAATCAAAAGATTGATAACAACCACAACGAACGCCCTCACGTATCTATAGTTTGTAATTTTACTAAACCAACTAAGACCAAGCCGTCTTTATTAACTTTCAACGAAGTAACTACCTTGTTTCATGAATTTGGCCATGCTTTACATGGCATGTTAGCAAATACTACTTATAGCAGTTTATCTGGGACAAGTGTTTATTGGGATTTTGTTGAATTACCAAGTCAACTACTAGAAAATTGGTGTTATGAAGATGAAGCTCTTGGTTTATTTGCGAAGCATTATGAAACGGGAGAAAAGATTCCAAATCAATTAATCGATAAAATAAAAGCAAGTGCCAATTTCCAGGAAGGAATGCAAACTTTAAGACAATTAAGTTTTGGTAAACTCGATATGGCCTGGCATAGCAACAATCCAAATTCTATTGAAAATGTAAAAGCATTTGAAGATGCCGCTTTTCAAGAAACACAGTTTGTGCCTAGTGTAAAAGAAAATTGTATGAGTACCGCTTTTAGTCACATCTTCCAAGGTGGCTATGCTGCTGGCTATTATTCTTATAAATGGGCTGAAGTCTTAGATGCAGATGCTTTTGCATTCTTTAAAGAAAAGGGAATTTTTAATTCTGAAGTAGCATCTAAGTTTAAAAATACAGTTTTAACCCAAGGTGGAACTATTGATCCTATGGAATTATACGTAAGTTTTAGAGGTAAAGAACCCAATCCTGAAGCCTTACTAGAACGAGCTGGATTAATCATAAAATAAGTAGATTAAACTGCTTACTATAAATAGCTGTTTACAATATTTTTAGCTTGATAGTAATAACTAGATCCAAATAGGTTTAAATGTACCAACACATAATAAAGTTGGTACATTTTTATTCTATTAGTCCATTGCTTATCAATTTGACTTTGTTCTTCGTAGATATTGAATACTTCTTTGGGGTAGCCACCAAAAAGTTTCATCATGGCTAAATCCATTTCTTTAGATGCGTAACATGAAGCTGGATCAATAAGAACTGGAATATTTTGGCTACTGCATAAGTAATTTCCAGACCATAAATCGCCATGAATTAATGCAGGTTTTTCATTTTCGGGTATTTGCTGTTCTACTTCTTTGTAAAATAATTCAATGTTTTTAAAATCAAAGCCATTCTGAGTAGCCAATCTAAATTGCGGTTCTAATCTTTCTGCTATATAAAAACTACTTGATTGGGTATGTTGGGCGTTGTATTGTTGAAGACTTCCTATATAATTATTCGACTCCCAACCAAAGTGAGAAGATGTATGTTGATGTAATTTTACTAAATTTTCAGCAAAATTTTCCCAAAATAAACCTGAAGGTATTCCAGTTTCAATGTAACCTAAAATTAAATAAGCCCTATCTTGAAATTCACCATGGCTTAAAACTTCAGGAATTAAAAAACTTTTAGTGTTTGCCAGAGACTGCAAAGCAAAGGCTTCTTCTTTAAATAAGTTAGGAAGTTTTGTTCCGTTATTTAGTTTAATTACTTTTTTTGCTGAAGAAGTTTCAAGTAAAAACACATCATTAATATCTCCACCATTTAATCTTGAAAAAGAATTTAGTTTAAAGCCTTCTTGTTTTGCAATTTGGTGAAGAATTTGCATAGAAATGTTACTTTTAAATTCGCTCTAACGTGAGATAAGTAAAGCTATGTTTGTGTTTTTCATCAGCGGGATGAAACTCCTTGTTCAAGGTTTTCCAATTAGCTTCATCTAATTCAGGGAAAAAAGCATCGGCTTCGATTTCGGTATGCACACGGGTTAATTCAATTTGGTCTGCAACATCTAATCCAAGATGATAAATTTCGCCACCACCAATAATAAAAGGATTTTCATCTACTTCAGCTAAATTGATAGCTTCTTGAAGTGAGTGTGCAACTAAACAGCCCGGAGCAGCAGCGTAATTTTGATCTCTTGTAATAATAATATGTGTCCGGTTGGGTAAAGGTTTTGGGAAAGATTCAAAAGTTTTTCTTCCCATAATAATATGATGTCCTGTAGTTAATTTTTTAAAACGCTTAAAGTCGTCAGGGAGGTGCCATACCAAATCATTGTTTTTCCCAAGTCCGTTATTTTCGGATGCAGCAGCAATCATGGTAATTTTTTGCATATCATCTTAATTTGATATTCAAAAATACAGAATATTAAATAGCTACTTCGTTTAAAGTTTAGCTAAAAGTATAATAAATAACTTAGATTTTTAGTTAGGTTTTGAAAGCTTAAAGCATTTCAGTTTAGCTTTTTCGTACCTTTGGGAAACTACTAGAATTGAACATCATGCAGCAAATTATAAAAGAAGCTTTTCCAATAATTGAAAGTGCTACGTATTTAAATACGCCTTCATCAGGATTACTTTCATCTAAATTAGTAGAATTTAGGAGGAAATATGATACTGATTTACATACAGATTACTCAAAAATTGATTTTTTAGAAGACGAACAAATTGATAGTTTAAGGACTAAAATACAATTATATTTTAATGCGAATAAAGCCGAGATTGGCTTGGTGCCAAGTTATTCATTTGGTATAAACAATATAGTTGAAGCTTTACCTAAAAAAGCAAAAGTGGTTTTACTCAAAAATGACTATCCATCGGTAAACCTTCCTTTTGAACAACGCTCATTTAATATAGAATATGTTGAAATTACAGAAAATTTAGAAAATGATATTGAGCAAAAACTAGCTCAATTTGAACCTGATTATCTCGCTTTAAGCATAGTTCAGTTTTTAAATGGAATTAAGATTGATCTTTCGTTTATTCAAAAAATGAAAGCTAAATACCCAAAGCTTCATATTATTGGAGATGCAACACAATACTTAGGTACAGAAAATTTTAACTTCGATTCTTCAGGGTTTTCGGTAGTTGGAAGCAGTGGCTATAAATGGTTTAACGCTGGTACCGGAAATGCTTTTTTTATGCTTTCTAAATCATTTTTAACTCATTTACATCCTAAGTCTTACGGAAGTAATTCCTTATTGGTAAAACCCAACGGTCCGTTTAGAGTAACTGGATTTTTAGAGCCAGGACATTTTAATATGCATGCATTTAAAAGTTTAGAAGTAGCATTAGATTTTCATTTTAAAGATATTGGAATTGACTTTATTGAAAAACAAATTGAAACGATTTCAAACTTGGCTTTTGAGAAATTTAAGCAAAGAAATTTACTAGAAGATGTGGTTTCAATGCGAAAGAAACATTCAAACATATTTAACTTAAGAAAGAATTCTTTGCGATTAGATGATTTGCTAAAGCATAACATAGTTTGCGCTGCAAGGAATAACGGAATACGTGTTGGCTTTCAATACTTCAATACTAAGCAAGATTTAATGAAATTAATTGAATATCTTGATGAAATTTAGTATTTCACTTATTATTGATGTCTACAAATTACTCTAAATCTTTACTTTATATTCAACGTAAAACGTTTTCGTAATTCATATATCTTAAAAGTCTGAGACTAAAAGTTTATATATCGTAAAAGTGAACCTAACCCGCTAATTTTTATTGTTTTAGTTAATTTTAGGTTTATTTTTGCTAATAAATAAAATTTAAAATTATGGCGGTTAAAAAGCAATATTTAAAGACTAAACCTATTTGTAAGGTTACTTTTACCGTTCCGGCGCCAGATGCAGAAATAGTGGTTGTTGCTGGAGATTTTAATAATTGGGATGAAGAGTCATTTCAATTAAAAAAATTAAAAAATGGAACTTTTAAAGGAACACTTAACCTAGAAAAGGATAAGTCTTACGAGTTTAAGTATATTATTGATGGTATGTGGGCAAATGAAGATGATGCAGATGCCAAGGTACATAATCAATTTGCTACAGAAAACAGTGTTGTAAGTTTGTAAGAAAAACAATTAACAATTGTTTAACTCGTTAGAAATCATTTACATTGCAAATCACTCTATATTTGTAATGGATGAAGTTTTTCATAATAGATTGGTTAGAAAACCCTGAACGCCTGTTCGGGGTTTTCTTTTTTAGAAGAGTTTATCCTTAATTTAACCTATTCTTTAGAGACAATAATCCTATAAATCTTACTTTTGTATTGTATGGATTTTTCATATGATTGGTTAGTTAATTCAAAAGCCCAAACTCTTAGTTTGGGCTTTTGTGATTTATAATTTGAAGTAGAATATATGTTACCCTACAATAATTAAATAAGTGTTTTTCTTTCCTTTATTCACTAAAATATACTTGTTATTTAAAAGATCTTTTTCACTTAATATATAAGTTTGATCAACTTTATTTTTATTAATAGCAACCGAATTTGCTTTTAAGGCTCTAATAGCTTCAGAGTTTGAAGATAAAAAAGAAGTTTTAGCTGCCAAAGCGCCAACCATATCTAATCCTTCATTAAATTCAGCTCTAGGAATTTTAGCTTGTGGTATGCCTTCAAAAATTTCTAGAAATGTACTTTCGTCAAGTTTTTCAATATCTTCAGTGGTGCTTTTGCCAAATAGTACTTTAGATGCATCTTTAGCATTTTCTAAAGCTTCTTCGCTATGAACTAGTTTTGTAACTTCATCTGCTAATACATTTTGAAGCTTACGCAAATGTGGACTTTCTTGATGTTCTTTTATCAAGCCTTCAATTTCTTTTTTGTTCAACAATGTAAAAATCTTAATGAATTTGGCTGCATCTTCATCAGATACATTAAGCCAATATTGGTAAAATTTATAAGGGGAAGTTCGTTTAGGGTCTAGCCAAATATTTCCACCTTCAGTTTTGCCAAACTTAGAACCATCTGCTTTGGTAATTAAGGGACAGGTTAGTGCAAATGCCTTTTGGTTATGCATTTTTCTTAACATTTCTGTTCCTGTAGTGATGTTTCCCCATTGGTCGCTGCCGCCCATTTGTAAAGTGCAATTTTTACTTTGGTACAAATGCACAAAGTCATAACCTTGAACCAATTGATAGGTGAATTCTGTAAAGCTCATTCCGTCTGATGATTCTGAAGAGAGCCTTTTCTTCACAGAATCTTTGGCCATCATATAATTAACGGTAATGTGTTTTCCAACATCTCTAATGAAGTCTAAGAAGCTGAAATCTTTCATCCAGTCATAGTTGTTGACTAAAACAGCAGAATTATCTCCTTCTTCAAAATCTAAAAATTTTTGAAGTTGTTTTTTTATGCAATCTTGATTATGTCTTAAAGTAGCTTCATCTAGTAAATTTCGTTCTTTAGATTTTCCAGATGGATCACCAATCATACCCGTTGCTCCACCTATTAAAGCAATAGGCTTATGTCCTGCTAATTGAAAATGCTTCAACAACATTACGCCAACTAAATGTCCTATATGTAAAGAATCTGCAGTAGGATCGATTCCCACATAAGAAGTTCTCATTTTTTCATTAAGATGCTCTTGTAAACCTGGCATTGCATCATGTACCATACCACGCCAATTCACTTCTTCAAAAAAATCTTTTTCCATTAAATTGTAATTTTCGTCGCAAAGATATTATAAAGCTCCTTCTTACTCGATAGTAGTTTAATTATATTTACAAAATGATATTAATTACAGGAACTACAGGTTTAGTAGGTACACACTTATTAGCTAAATTACTTCAAAATGAAGAAGTTAAAACCATTCGCGGTTTGTATAGAAGCGAAGAGAAAAAGCAGTTTGCCTTATCGGTTATACAAAGAGTTTACGGAACTTCAATTTACGAACAAGCCTCAAAAATTGATTGGCACAAAGCTGATATTACCGATGTTCCTGCGTTATATAAGGTTTTTGAAAATATTACTAGAGTATACCATTGTGCCGGTTTAGTGAGTAACAATCCAGCGCTCCGAAAGAAACTTAGAAAAATTAATATTGAAGGTACGGCTAATATGGTCAATTTTTCAATCGAATTTAAAATTGAAAAATTCTGTCATGTAAGTTCAATTGCCACACTGGGAAGAGAAAAAAATAACATTTTAGTAAACGAAGAGTCTTACCGAGAGAATTTAAATAATTCTAGTCATTATAGTATTGCAAAATACGGAGGGGAAATGGAAGTTTGGCGAGCTTCTCAAGAAGGTCTTCCGGTGGTAATTGTAAATCCTGGGGTAATATTAGGTGAAGGCTTTTATACAGATGGCTCTGGAGCATTGTTTTTGCAAACCGATAAAAATTTTCCTTTTAAAATTGAAAAAAAGACTGGCTTTGTAGGTGTAAAGGATGTAGTTGAAATTATGGTTTTATTAATGAAATCTGAACAACAAAATAGGCGTTTTATTCTAGTTGAGCAGAACATAGCAATGAGCAAAGTGCAAGCTTTAATTGCTCAAAACTTAGATAAGAAAGTACCAAGTATAAAATTGAAACTTTGGATGGTTTATTTGTATTGGTTTTTAGAAGCGGTTTCTTCTTTAATTACAAGAAAACCAAGGAAGCTTAGTTTTGATGTTATTGCTACCCTTTTAGAAAATAGATTGTACTGCAATAAGCGAATTAAAACAACTTTAGATTATCAATTTACGCCAATTGATAAAGTTGTTGCCGAAGCATCAAAAGACTATTTGAGCCAAAATGAAAAATAAGTTGTTTTACTTTAGCTTATCTTGCTTTTTTGATTGATTTTTCTTGCTCTTTCTCAGCTTTAAGAATGCTGTCTTTTTTCATTCTTTTTTCTTCTACAACTTTTTTTAGCTCTTCGATATTTGTTTTTACATTTTCATAGATTTCCAAATTCTGTTGATACTGTTCGTTGTAGTATTTTATATTTTTAGCAAGCGTAATACTATCAATTTCATACTTATTTAAAACAAAATCTGGCAAATTCATTTCTAGATTGTCAATCCTAAAATTGTTGACACTAATCATCGCATCCAACATTACTAAATCTGTTAAAACGTTTTCCATTTCTTCAGGACTTAATAATTGTTCTGGTTTTTCAGGAGGATTTAAATTTTGGCATGAGCCTAAAACTAAAATGAAAACTAAAATGAAGCCTAACTTTTGCATATTTATCGGTTAAAACTTAATCTTTGAGCTTTATACTCTTTAGGTAGCTTTGGAAATTTAAAATTTTCGTAAACTAAGTTACCATTTACAAAAGTATGAGTAATCCTAGATTTGAAGCTTGTACCTTCAAACGGAGACCAGCCACATTTGCTATAAATATTTTCTTTTTGAACTGTCCATGGAGAATTTAAATCTACTAAAACTAAATCTGCAAAATAGCCTTCTCTAATAAAGCCTCGCTTATTTACTTCAAACAAAATAGCAGGATTATGGCAGGCTTTTTCAACAATTTTAGTGAGTTTAATTTTGTTTTGGTGGTGCATTTCTAGTAATGCAACCAATGCATGCTGTACTAACGGACCGCCACTTGGGGCTTTTAAGTAAGGATTGTTCTTTTCTTCTAAAGTATGTGGCGCATGGTCTGTAGCTAATACATCTATAGTATCATTATTAAGTGCTTTTAGTAAAGCTTTTTGGTCCTTTTCTGTCTTAACGGCAGGATTCCATTTTATTTTAGTGCCCTTTTTCTCGTAATCTTGATCATTAAACCAAAGGTGGTGTATACAAACTTCAGCAGTTATTTTTTTATCCTTTAAAGGAATTTTATTAGAAAATTGGCTTAGCTCTTTTGCTGTAGAAAGATGAAAAACATGTAGTCGTGCTCCTGTTTTCTTTGCTAATTTTATGGCTTTAGATGAAGATAAATAACAAGCTTCTTCGCTTCTTATTTTTGGATGAGCAGAAATGGGTATATTTTCTTCTCCGTATTTAGCAATGTAATCTTTCGTATTTTTTTTAATAGTATCTTCATCTTCACAATGAGTTGAAATAATGACTGGCGAATTTTTAAAGATTTCTTCAAGTGCTTTTTCATCGTCTACCAACATATCGCCCGTAGATGAGCCTAAAAATAATTTTAAGCCAGCCACTGTTTTTGGATTAATTTTTTTAATCTCTTCTAAATTGGTATTTGTACCCCCAAACATAAATGAATAATTAACTAAAGAATCTTTTGCTGCTATGTCAAATTTCTTCTCTAATAATTCTATTGTTGTAGATTGTGGGTTGGTATTCGGCATTTCAATAAAAGAAGTGATGCCTCCAGAAGCAGCAGCAATAGATCCCGTTTTAATGGTTTCTTTGTGGGTTAAGCCAGGTTCTCTAAAATGAACTTGGTCGTCTATTAAGCCCGGTAATAAATATTTGCCTTCTGCATCTATTACTTTAATAGAATTTGACTTTAAACTTATAGATGTTGAAATTTCTTTAATAATTTCATCTTCAATGTAAACGTCTCCTTCAAAAATGGAGTTCTCATTTACAATTTTAGCATTTTTAATTAATGTTTTCATCTTTATTGAATTCTACCGAATATACTTTTTAATTTTAAATAAATTACACCTAAAACCGCTTCATAAATAATGGCTCCATCCATCTTAGACTTTCCTCTTTTACGTTCTGTAAATATAACGGGAACTTCTTTATAATTGAAGCCAAGCGCTAATGCCTTAAATTTCATTTCTATTTGAAATGCATAGCCTACAAATTGAATTTTGTCTAAGTTTATTTTTTGTAAAACTTCTTTTTTGTAGCAAATAAAACCAGCAGTACTGTCTTTAATAGGTATTCGCATTAAATAACGAACATATTTTGAAGCAAACCATGAAATTAAAATTCGCTTCATAGGCCAATTTACTACATTTACTCCTTTTACATATCTAGAACCAATAGAAAAATCTATATTTTCTTCTTTACAGGCTTGCAATAATTTTTTAAGATCTTTAGGATTGTGAGAAAAATCGGCATCCATTTCGAAAATAAAATCATATTCTTTGCTAAGAGCCCATTTAAAACCAGCAATATAAGCTTGACCTAAGCCGTTTTTTTTCTCTCTTTTTAATAAATGCAATCGGGGAGAAAAAGACTCTTCATTTTGTAATTCTTCAACCAATTTAGCTGTGCCGTCGGGACTATTATCATCTACAATGAGAACATGAAAATCTTCATACTTAGTTAGGATATAACGAACTATAAGAACTACATTTTCGCGTTCGTTGTAAGTGGGAATAATAACTAAATTCAATGCAGCTAATTTCTGCAAATGTAAGTTTTTGAAATAAAAAACACATTCAAATCTTCTGAATAGTTTACTTTTGTAGCAGCTCCTTTGTTATGATAGAACGCGTTTCAAATACTTACAATATTCTTCATATCACCTTTCTTGTTATATGTATAGCTATAGTAGTCTTAAAGGAAATTAATACACAATGGTTTACTAAATTTTTGAAGCTAGCCTGGTCTGCAGATTACCTAAAATTAATTAGCTCTACGCCCAAAAGAGATAAGAATTTTACAGGCTTACTCTTATTTATTTCGAGTGTAATCATGGCTATTTCTTACCAGTTATATTCAGAAAGTTTACAGCAGCATCAAATTCAATTTAATTTACAAACATCTGCGATTGTACTCGTTTTACTATTGTTTTTTCTGTTTATAAAGTTTCTATTTCAAAAGTTTATTGGCTTTATTTTTAATATTCAAAGGCTCATTGACGACTTTTTAGACTTAAAATATAGTTTTTATTATTACTCAGGTTTTTTAATGCTAATCCCATTATTACTGTTGTCTTATACCCAACTTAATCAATTTACAATTGGTTTAATTTATTTTATGATAGCTTCTTTTTTTGTAATCAAAATTTCCCTTTTTCTTATCAAAATAAGAAGTCTAATTACTCGGCATTTGTTTTATTTTATTTTGTACATTTGCACTCTTGAAATAATACCTATTTTATTTATAATTAGGTATTTGAAATAAGCCGTTAACTGCTATAAATTCCTGTCTATGAAAGTGAAAACTATTTTAATTTCACAACCAGAACCTAAAGTTGAAAATTCTCCATACGCAGAATTAGAAGATAAACTGAAAGTTAAAATTGATTTTATTCCTTTTATTCACGTTGAAGGTGTCGATACAAAAGAAGTTAGACAGCAAAAAATTGATTTGAAAAACTTTTCAGCTATCATCTTAACAAGTCGTAATGCGGTAGACAATTTTTTTAGAATTGCAGAAGAAATGCGTTACGAGGTGCCAGATACTTTAAAATATTTCTGTCAAAGTGAAGCCGTTGCTTATTATTTACAGAAATACGTAGTTTACAGAAAAAGAAAAATTTATGTTGCTAAACGTACTTTTCAGGACCTTGTAGAAATCATTAAAAAGCACAAAACAGAGAAATTTTTATTACCATCTTCAGATGTATTGAAACCTAATGTGCCTAAACAATTAGACAAAATAGGATTAAATTGGACAAGAGCTGTTTTGTTTAAAACAGTTGTAAGTGATTTGTCACATCTTAAAGACGTTACTTATGATGTATTGGTGTTTTTTAGCCCTAGTGGAATTAAGTCATTGTTTGAAAACTTCCCAGATTTTGAGCAACGCAATACTAAAATTGCTGTTTTTGGAAACACAACCATAAAAGCGGCAAAAGAGCATGGTTTAAAAGTGAACATAAAAGCGCCCACTCCAGAGACTCCTTCCATGACGATGGCGTTAGAAAAATTTATAAAAAACACAAAATAAGTTTTAATCATTTATTATACCTTAAGGACCTATTCATTTTATGTTTAGGTCTTTTTTTGATTTATACTTTTGGGAACCTTCACTAAAATTTAATTTAACAGTCTACTTTCAAAACCAAATTATATTAAGTACTTTTAAAATAAAAACAGAATTATGTTTAAACTGTCCATGTTTACGACTTATACATTTCTAGTTTACTTTTTATTTAATTTATCATTTATAAATGCTCAATCTATGACATATCTTGCGCTTGGTGACTCTTACACTATTGGTGAAGCTGTAGAGCAACCATACAATTGGCCTAATTTATTGGTAAAACAATTAAATCAGGATGGTTTTGATTTTCAAAAGCCAAAAATAATAGCTGTAACAGGCTGGCGAACAGATGAGCTGATAGATTCTATACAGAAAGATGAAGCAAGTTTACAAACAAAATACGATTTAGTTTCTCTATTAATTGGTGTAAATAATCAGTACCAAAAAAAAGATATTAATCAATATCGAGAAGAATTTAAACAACTTGTTGAAATGGGCTTGCGTAAATCTAAAAATGGCAAACAAGGGATATTTATTGTGAGTATTCCAGATTACGGAGTAAGTGATTTTGCAAAAAAGAAAGGTTTAAAAAATGTGAGTAAAGAAGTTGAAGAATACAATGCCATCGCAAAGCACATTGCTGATGAATACCAAATTCCTTTTTACAATATTACTCCTGTATCTAAAACTACTGAAGGTAATAAGGCCATGTTTGCAGAAGATGAATTACACCCAAGTGGTAAGCAGTATCAGCTATGGTTAGATGTTTTTTATGAAGATGTAAAAAAACAATTAAAATCTGTAAACAATTAAAATTATTAAAAATAGTGCATTAATTACATGAAAGAAGACTTTCTACATTATGTATGGAAATTCACCAAATTCAATCCCTTAAGTCTTAAAACTGAAGAAGGAGAAGTAATTAACATAATTAAATTAGGAATACATAATCAAAATGAATCAGGCCCAGATTTTTTTAATGCTCAATTACAAATTGGCACCCAACAATGGGCAGGAAATGTAGAAATTCATATTAAATCTTCAGATTGGTATGCACATGGGCATCATCACGATCCTGCTTATCAAAATGTAATTTTACATGTTGTTTGGGAAGATGATATGGATGTATTTAGAGCCGATCAAACTAAAATACCAACCTTAGTCTTAAGAGATAAAGTTCAGGATTCAGCTACAAAAAATTACCAAGGCCTACTAAAGAATTCATTGAAATGGATAAATTGTGAAAGCGATTTTGCATCATTTGAAGAGTTTAAGCTTAAAAATTGGTTAGAGCGAGTTTATATTGAACGTTTAGAAGAAAAATCAAATCAAATACAATCGCTTTTACAAAACACAAAAAATAATTGGAACGCAGTTCTATTTTCGTTGTTAGCTAAAAATTTTGGCTTAAAGCTTAACGGAGATAGTTTTTTGTCGCTTGCTAAGTCAATACCTTTTCAAGTTATACAAAAATGCTCTCAAAACCAGTTTCAACTTGAAGCCTTGTTATTTGGTCAGGCTCACTTACTAGAAAATCAAAATATTGAAAATGCTTATTATCAAGGCTTAGTTGAAGAATTTTCATATTTACAGCAAAAATTTCAATTGAAAAACAAATCGGTTTTGCCAGTTCAGTTTTATGGAGCAAGACCAACAAATTTTCCTACCATAAGATTAGCCCAATTAGCAAGTCTTTTTAACCTGCACCAACATTTATTTAGTAAATTGATTAAATCTACAACACGAGAAGAAATTCAGGATTTATTTAAAATAGAAGTTTCTGCTTTTTGGCAAACACATTATACCTTCGAAAAGGAAAGCAAACCCAGAAAAAAGCAATTAACAACTGCTTTTATAGATTTACTTATTATTAACACAGTTGTGCCTTTGCAATTTTCTTTTGCTAAATTTACTCAAAATATAGAAGTTGAGCATGCAAGTTTAAAGTTGATTAGCACTTTGCCAACAGAGAAAAACAATATTATAAATAAGTTTCTTTTAGCTCGAGATAATGCAGCTAGTAATGCATTAGAGTCACAAGCACTTTTATATTTAAAGAAAAACTATTGTGATTTAAACAAATGCTTGCAGTGTAACTTAGGAATAGAATTATTAGGAAGATGATACAAAATATTCGTTATTTTTTTGAAAGACGTGGTTTTTATGTAAGTACCAGACTTGCGGATAGTTTAGGAATGAAAGTAAAGTCAGTTAGACTTTTCTTTATCTATGTTTCTTTTGCAACTTTTGGTTTTGGATTTGGATTATACCTGACCATTGCTTTTTGGTTGAAGTTAAAAGATCTTATTTATACCAAACGAACTTCAGTTTTTGATTTGTAAGTGTTTGTCATTTATAAATAAAATTTAAAATCTTAAATAGTTAAATTATTAATTAGCTAAAATTTGAGTTCTAAGTCTTGATTCAAAGAAAATTACTTTAATAGCACAAGTATTTTTTGCATATTGCGCTACATTCTATCTTAACTAAGTAAAATATATATGAAGAATATTAAACTATTACTTTCTCTTTTTACGTTCGTAATTGCATCATCTTTAAATGCTCAGGAGCTAGAAGTAGATGCTAAACTTATAAATCCTTCATCTAAAATTGATGATGGAGAGATACAACTTCGCGTTTTAGATGGGCAAGAGCCTTACACATTTAAGTGGTCTAAAGAAGATGTGAAATTAACATCATCTACTGCTTCTGGATTGGTTGAAGGAATTCCTTACTCTGTAACGGTTACCGATGCGAATGGAAAAACGTTCTCAAAAGAATTTACCATAGAGTCTAAATCCATCGCAGAGCATTTCAACGGTACGTTTAAACCTGTTGTAGCAAGCTTAGGAGAAGTTTTATTTTGGGACCCTTTTGCAGCAGTTGGAATTTATGATCCAGTAGTTTATAAGGATTTTGAACAAATTTTTGCACCAGGTTGGAATGCAGATACAGATCAGAAATTTAAATTAGAAAAATGGCTAGTTGAAGATAAAGCCAAAGTAAAGAAAGGTGAAAAAATCGCTGTATTGTCTAGAGGCAATCTTGGAGATATTGAAGTAGAAGCTCCAGTTAGTGGTACTTTAAGGCATTTAGATAAAGAAGGAGATTATGTGTATAATCCTGAAAATAAAGAACACGTAATCGAAACAAATGCACATTTATTCGCTAGAGTAAAATATGCAGATCAAGTAGTATTAACGCATCCTAATGGCGACCCGGTAAAAAATCAAATTCCGTTTATTGTAATTTGGTTAATATTTGGAGCTACATTCTTCACTTTTAGAATGGGCTTTATCAATATTAGAGGTTTTAAACATGCTTTACAATTAGCAAAAGGAAAATATGACGAGCCAGATGCTCCTGGAAGAATTACTCACTTTCAAGCCCTTGCAACAGCTGTTTCTGCAACTGTAGGTTTGGGTAATATTGCAGGTGTGGCCGTTGCAATTTCGCTAGGTGGTGCTGGTGCAACATTTTGGATGATTGTAGCTGGTTTATTGGGTATGTCGTCAAAATTTGTAGAATGTACACTGGGTGTAAAATATAGATTTATTAGTAAAGAAGGAAGAATTTTTGGTGGACCCATGAATTATTTACGTCATGGTTTAGAAAAAAGAAACTTAGGTAAACTTGGAGCTTTCTTAGCTGGCTTTTTTGCTATTTTAGGAATTGGTGCATCCTTTGGAGGAGGTAATATGTTTCAATCTAATCAATCTTTCGAAATCTTGTCAAATCAAATACCATTTTTAGTAGGTAAAGGACCATTGTTTGGACTTGTGTTAGCCATTTTAGTGGGTGTAGTAATTATTGGAGGTATTAATAGTATAGCTAAAGTAACCGGTAAAGTAGTGCCGATTATGGCGGCGGTTTATGTAGTTGGTGCTTTAGTAGTAATTGGTATTAATATTGACAATATTGGTCCAGCCTTTAGTGCAATTTTTACTGGCGCTTTTAATCCGAGTGCCTTGAAAGGTGGATTTATTGGAGTTTTAGTAGTAGGTTTTCAAAGAGCTGCCTTTTCTAATGAAGCTGGAGTTGGTTCTGCAGCCATAGCGCACTCAGCAGCAAAAACGAATCATCCACCATCAGAAGGTTTTGTGGCTTTATTAGAGCCTTTTATTGATACTGTAGTGGTATGTACTTTAACTGCATTAGTTTTAATTTTTACAGGAAAACATGAGCTTACAGGAGTTTCTGGAGTTGAGTTAACTTCTTCAGCATTTGGTAGTGTAATTTCTTGGTTTCCTTATGTACTATCAATAGCGGTTTTCTTGTTTGCCTTTTCAACTATGATTTCATGGTCTTACTATGGAATGCGTTCTTGGACTTACATCTTCGGAAAAAGTAATCGTTCTGAGTTAATTTATAAAATATTATTTTTACTTTTTGTAATTTTAGGAGCTTCGGTGAGTTTAGGAGCAGTGTTAGATTTCTCAGATATGATGATATTAGCCATGTCTTTCCCTAACATTATAGGTTTATATATATTGTCTGGAGAAGTAAGAACAGACCTAAAAGAATACTTTGTAAAACTTAAATCGGGTAAATTGTATACACGGTCTTAATTTAATAAAAGATGAAGTTTAATAAATCCCATTTCGAAATGAGTGCTGCTCAGCGAAATGGGATTTTGTTTTTTATTTTATTGCTCATTGGAAGTTTATGTTTTCAATATTTCTGGTTTATTCCAAACGAAACTAAAGTAGAGTTTGCATTTTCAGAAGAAGATGTGCTTAAGCTACAAGAAGAAGTAGATTCTATTAAGCAAGCCAAAGAAGAAGCTAGCAAACCTAAAATTTACCCTTTTAATCCAAACTATTTAAAAGACTTTAAGGCTTATCAGTTAGGAATAACTACCCAAGAATTCGATAGACTTAAAAAGTTTAGAGATGATGGCGAATGGATCAATTCTGCTTCAGATTTTCAAGAAGTAACCCAAATATCAGATAGCTTGTTAGCTGCTATAAAGCCTTATTTTAAATTCCCAGATTGGGTCATCGCACAACAAAAACGTGAAAATGAAGTCAAGAAGTATCAATCTCAATTAAAAACAGATGCACAGAAACAGAATTTGAATACGGCTACATCTACACAATTACAGGAAATAAGTGGAGTAGGTGAAGTCTTAGCTAAAAGGATTGTTAGAAGAAGAGAAAAAATAGGAGGTTTTAGAAGTAATTTACAGTTAAAAGATATTTGGGGTTTAAAGTATCAAGTGAGAGCTAAATTACTCGAAGAATTTACTGTAAAACTAGATGAAGAACCCGAAAAAATTGATATCAATAAAGCTAATGTAGTTCAATTAACCGAAGTCCCATATTTTGATTATGAGCTTGCTAGAGAAATTGTTCATTTTATTAAAGTGAGAGAAGGAATCACTAATTTTGAAGAATTATCAAAAATCTATGATTTCCCAAGCGATAAAATTGATAGAATTAAATTATATTTGGAAATAAATGAGTAATTGATAATTTCATCTTGAGATTATTCAACATTTCTAAAAAAACATACAATGAATTTATATTTTACTGAAGAACATAATCTGTTTAGAGAAAGCTTACGTAATTTTTTACAAAAAGAAGTTGTTCCCCATATCGACAAATGGGAAGAAACAGGAACAATAGATCGTTTTATTTGGGAGAAGTTTGGCGAAATGGGCTTCTTTGGAGTAAATTATCCTGAAGAATATGGCGGTATGAATTTAGATTTGTTTTATACCGTAATTCTATTAGAAGAACTACAGCGAATTAATTCTGGTGGATTTGCAGCAGCAATCTGGGCACACGCTTACTTGGCCATGACGCATCTCAATGCCGAAGGTTCAGAAGAGATTAAACAAAAATACTTGGCTAAAAGTATTACAGGTGAAATGATAGGCTGCTTGTGTATTAGTGAGCCTTTTGGAGGGAGTGATGTAGCAGGTATGCGCACAACTGCTGAAGAAACCGAAGAACATTTTGTAATTAATGGTTCTAAAACTTTTATAACCAACGGAGTATATTCAGATTACTTAGTTGTTGCCGCAAAAACCAATCCTGAGCTAGGTGCTAAAGGAATGAGTATTTTTCTTCTAGATCGTGATATGCCTGGTATTTCGGCTACTAAATTAAATAAGTTAGGTTGGAGAGCTTCAGATACAGCAGAACTTGCATTCGATAATGTAAAAGTACCTAAAGACCGATTGATGGGAGAGAAAAATAAAGGTTTCTCTTACATTATGCAGCATTTTGCTTTAGAGCGATTGATTATGGGAGTCAATGCTCATGCAAGAGCTGAGTTTGCTTTGGAATACGCATTAGACTATATGGAAGACCGTATGGCTTTCGGTAAAAAAATTAATGAATTTCAAGCTTTACGTCACAAAATGGCTGAGCGTTGCAGTGAAGTTGAAATGGCGAAGCAATTCAATTATTCGATTGTGAAGCGAATGATTATGGGTGATTACGTTGTGAAAGAAGCTAGCATGTCTAAATTACTATCTACTAAAATAGCTGATGAAACCATTTACGATTGTTTACAGATGCTTGGTGGTTACGGTTATATTGAGGAATATCCAATGGCTAGAATGTTACGTGATAGTAGGTTAGGACCCATCGGCGGTGGCACTAGTGAAATTTTAAAAGAAATTATCGCCAAAATGATCATCGATAAAAAAGAATACAAGCCAGCGACAAATTAGTTTTATTATTTTGGCGAAAATGCTTTTCTGCATCGCCAAAATGATAATCGATAAGATAAATAATTTACAAAAGCTGAAATTTAGACTTCATATTTACGAAGTTTAGGTTTCAGCTTTTTTATAAGTATGTAGCCATACTTAGCTGAATCTCTTTCGCTTTGCTAGCTGCAGCTTCTGCAAAATCTTCTTTTTGCGATGCATATAAAATCCCCCGTGAAGAATTGATTAAAAGACCAATATCTTTATTCATTCCATATTTGCAAACATCATCTAGACTGCCACCTTGGGCACCAACCCCAGGAACTAAAAGAAATGAATTCGGTATGATTTTACGTATCTCTTTTAAATATTCAGTTTGAGTTGCTCCTACAACATACATAAGTTGCTTTGCATTTTTCCAAGACTTAGAAGTTTCAATTACCTTTTGGTACAATGCGGTCTTGGAAGCATTTTCTACCTGAAAGTCTTTTGCGCCAGCATTAGAAGTTAAGGCTAACAAAATAGTGTGCTTATTTTCGAATTCTAAAAAAGGTTCAACTGAATCTTTGCCCATGTATGGCGCAACGGTAATCGAATCAAAATTTAATTCTTCAAGAAAGGCTTTTGCATACATTCTTGATGTATTGCCAATGTCGCCACGTTTTGCATCGGCAATTGTAAAGTGGTTAGGATGGTTTTGGTTCAGGTAATTAATGGTGTTTTTTAAAGCTTGATAACCTTCTAGTCCGTGCGCTTCATAAAAAGCCATATTGGGTTTATAGGCAACGCAAAATGGATGGGTTGCATCTATAATTTGCTTATTGAATTGGAATATAGCATTGGGTGAATTTACCAGATGTTTTGGAAGCTTATCTAGATCAGGATCTAAACCAATACATAAAAACGATTTCTTTTTTTTAATTTGTGCAATTAATTTTTCAATTTTCATTTTAAAGAGAATCTGACAATTGCTTCATTTTTTCGGTATTATCAACCAATTTCAATTCGTCAATAATTTTTTGAATATCGCCACCATTAATGATGTTATCTAAATCGTATAGTGTTAAATTAATACGGTGATCGGTTACTCTACCTTGTGGATAATTGTAGGTTCTAATTTTTGCACTTCGGTCGCCACTAGTAACCATATTTCCACGCTTTTCTGCATCTTCAGCTTGTTTCTTGGCTAGTTCCATTTCATATAAACGAGAGCGTAAAACTTTAAAAGCCTTTTCTTTGTTTTTATGTTGAGACTTTTGGTCTTGACACTGAGCCACAATACCTGTTGGCTCATGCGTAAGTCGAACTGCTGAATAGGTGGTGTTTACAGATTGACCACCAGGGCCTGAAGAACAGAAATAATCAATTCTCACATCTTTTGGGTCAACTTCAACAT